>NZ_JACYGY010000002.1:355572-655572 GCF_015221875.1 Dyadobacter subterraneus | reverse complement strand
GACCAGCAGGTAATGCTTTGTATTGTTTAACCTGATAGCCATCCTTGCCATTATACGCCAAGCCTGTTTTTGAACTGGTTTTCCCAGGTTTCAAACTCGTTGGTCTTTTTTTCTTACTACAGGAAGTAGCCGCTAATAACACAATCAGTATCAACGCGATCGACCGGATACCCATCTTATGCATGCAAATCATTGCTTTAAAGTGACTTAGAGTGTTTGGTATTTAATAGTATGCGAAACTGCAAATGTATGAAATCAATCGAACTTATTTGCTAAAAATCATTTATTGGCACATTTCAACTAAAATCTTCTGTGCCTGGTCGATACTTGTTACATTTTCACAAGTCAGAATAAGTTTCCCTTTCTGGTCTTTCAATGAACTTTGTTTTGGATGTAACTTAATGTAATCAATGACTTTACCGAATCTTGGCGACTGAAAAAATTCGTCGTTCTGCGAAGTAACGAAGTATCCTTTCAATGTATTGCTTTTCAAAGTTAATTTTTCGAAATACAAACCTTCAGCTTCCCAACGCAAACGAACCGTTTTCAATAAATCCTCGACTTCTTTTGGCAACGGTCCGAAACGGTCCGCTACCTCCTTCTCGAAACCAATCAGTTCCTCGTTCGTTTTCATATCGTCAAGACGCGTATATAACGAAAGTCTTTCTGAAATATTTTTAACGTACGTTTCAGGAATTAAAGTAGCAAAATCCGTCTCGATCTGACAATCCGGCAATAATTTTGCAGGCAATCCCAAAGCGGATGAAAACAGATCTTTGAACTCATTATTTTTAAGTTCTGCAACCGCTTCGTCCAACATTTTGTGATACAATTCATAACCTAGGTCATTCACAAAACCGCTTTGTTCTGCACCCAGTAAATTTCCGGCACCACGAATATCAAGATCGCGCATCGCCACTTTAAATCCGTCACCCAGTTCAGAAAATTCTTCCAAAGTCTGAAGACGTTTTCTGGAATCACTGGCTAAGGTAGACGCGTTTGGTGTTAATAAGTAACAGAATGCTTTTCTGTTGGAACGCCCTACCCGGCCACGCATCTGGTGCAGATCCGATAATCCGAACATATGCGCTGAGTTGATAATGATCGTATTCGCATTGGCAATATCAATTCCGGATTCAATAATATTGGTTGAAACCAGAATGTCATATTCGCCTTCAATAAAATCAACCATTACTTTTTCAAGCTTGTCGCCATCCATTTGTCCGTGCGCTACACCGATTCTCACTTCCGGAACCAGACGCATAATAATGTTGGCAATCGATTCAATATCATTTACGCGGTTATGAACAAAGAAAACCTGTCCGCCACGCTGCACTTCAAAACTTATTGCATCACGGATAAATTCTTCGCTGAATGAATGAACTTCGGTCGTAACCGGCTGGCGGTTTGGCGGTGGTGTTGCGATTACTGAAAGATCTCTTGCGCCCATCAAAGAAAAATGCAGTGTTCTTGGAATCGGTGTGGCCGTTAATGTCAAAACATCCACATTCACGCGCATTTCCTTCAATCTGTCTTTTGCTTTAACACCAAATTTCTGCTCTTCATCGACAATCAAAAGACCCAGATCTTTGAATTGTACATCCTTATTTAAAATACGGTGCGTACCAATCAGAATATCAATTTTTCCTTCGGCAGCCTCTTTCAGTGTTTCCTTAATTTGTTTTGGCGATTTAAAGCGGTTGATATAACCTACTTTTGCCGGGAAATCTGACAAACGTTCGCTGAAAGTTTTGAAATGCTGCATCGCCAAAATTGTCGTTGGTACCAGCACAGCAACTTGTTTACTATCACAAACAGCCTTAAAAGCCGCCCGAATCGCTACTTCAGTTTTCCCAAAACCAACATCACCACAAACCAGACGATCCATCGGGTGACCTTTTTCCATATCATCTTTTACGCTGGCAATGGCCGTAGCCTGATCCGGCGTATCTTCATATAAGAAAGAAGATTCAAGTTCAGCCTGCATGTAATTGTCAGGAGAAAACTGGAAACCTGGTGCCTGACGACGTTTTGCATAAAGCGCAATCAGTTCGTGAGCAATATCTTTAAGCTGTTTTTTTACTTTGGATTTTTTCGCTTCCCATTCTCCAGAACCCAACTTACTCATCGCTGGCGGCGTTCCTTCTTTGCCGGTATATTTGGCGATTTTGTGCAGGTTATGCACACTCACATAAAGCAAATCATTATCACGGTAAATCAAGCGGATTGCTTCCTGTTCTTTTCCGTTCACATCTTTCCGCTCCATACCGGCAAAACGGCCGATACCATAATCCACGTGGGTTACGAAATCACCCGGATGAAGCGATTTCAATTCTTTCAGCGTAATCGCTTTCGACTTGCTGAATTTTTCTTTTAAACGATATTTATGAAAACGGGCGAAAATCTGGTGATCTGTATAACAGGCCACTTTCAGGTTTTCGTCAATAAAACCTTCCCGAAGCGAAATATTCGGCATCGGCTGAAATTTCACAAACGGATCAAGATCTTCGAAAATCCTTTCCAGACGATCCAGCTGTTTTGGTTGTTCGGCAACGATTACATTGACGAAACCTTTGGACTGATTTTCTGAAAGATCATCTAATAGTCGCTTAAAGTCCTTATTAAAAGATGGTTGCGGTTTGGAAGAATAGGGGAGTTTGCTTTCAGTTTTAAAATAAAACCTGCGCCCGAATTCTACCGTTTTGAATTTTTTAACCTGATTTAAAAATCCACGTCTTGTTTCAAACAAATCTGCCGGATTTGAAACGATCTGAACACCGCCGCTAGTCACTTCCTGCAATGCTTTCTCCGCTTTTTCAAAACAGCTTTCGATCACTTCAAGCGTTAATTCGGCATCTTTAAACCACAAAACTGAATCACTATCCAGAAAATCCATAAATGATTCTCTGGTTTCATGAATAAGTTTTTGCTGAATATCAGGGACAATATTAATTTGTTTGGCAGTTTCAATCGAAAGCTGCGTATCAGGATCAAAAGAACGGATACTTTCCACCTCATCACCAAAAAGCTCGATACGGAACGGGTGTTCGCTTGCAAAAGAGAAAACGTCCAGAATACCACCACGCACGGAAAACTGGCCGGCTTCGAAAACAAAGTCGGTAATTTCAAAACCATAACTGGTCAGGAATTCTGTCAAAAATGACGGATCCAGCTTCTCGCCTACTTTCACAGAAAAAGTGTTGGCAATCAACGATCTTTTGTTGATAACTTTTTCAAAAAGTGCTTCCGGATACGTTACAATCTGAAAAGGTCCGGGTTTGGCAACATTCAGTTTGTTCAGAATTTCTCCACGCATCAGAACGTTGGCATTATCAACTTCTTCATAATGGTAAGGGCGTTTGTAAGATGTCGGATAATATAAAACTTCCGTTTTACCCAGCAAATTCTGCAAGTCATTTTGAAAATAAGCAGCCTCTTCACGATCGCTCAAAATATATAAGGCCGGACTTTTCTTTTTCTGCTGAATAGCCGCCGCAATCACCGCATCCAGACTGCCGACTAATCCTTTGATCTGGATATGTGCAGCATCTTCTTTTTTCGAGGCAATTTGTGAAATGAACAGATCCAGATAACTGTCACCTCCGTATAGCGTCAATAAATCTTTTACTTCCAAAAGTATATCTTAATTATTAGAGGAAATTTCCCCGGTTTTATAAACTATATCAAACACAAAAAGCCGTTCCAGGGATTTTCCCGGTCGGCTTAAATGATAACAACAGTTTTTCTACTTTTGTTGATACCATTGATTACTTTACAAAAATAACTGGTAAATAGATAGCATTTGTAACGAATGTATTAATTGTATAAAATGATCGACTGGCTTAATCAATCCATAACTTTCGCAGGCATAGCCACAACGGTTCTTGAAATACTCGGTTTTTTGACGGGCGCAATCTGCGTTTATCTCAATACCCGGCAAAATGTTCTGGGCTGGTTTTTCGGAATTATTAATGCCGTACTTTATGTGATCGTTTTCTGGCAGGTTAAGTTATATGCCGATATGAGTTTGCAGGGTTACTATTTTTTTACCAGTATTTATGGCTGGTGGATGTGGTTATATGGCGGCAAAAGTCATGATGGTATTTCGGTAAGTAATACGCCGACAAAACTTTACATAATTTTTGCCCTGATCTTTTTCGCAGCAACATTACTTTGGGGATTTCTTCTGGGCCGTTTTACCAACGCAAGTTTTACTTATGTCGATTCTGCATTAACCATTGCAAGTTTAATTGCACAATGGATGATGGTGCGGAAATATCTGGAAAACTGGATCGTGTGGATTGTGGCTGACGCCTGTTATACGATTATGTATTTCTACAAAGATTTATACCTCACAGCCATTTTATATGCCGTTTTTCTGGCATTAGCTGTTTTGGGATATATTCAGTGGAAAAGAGATATGAAGAAACTGGCGGCTGCCAATGTTTAACAATCACCAAATGGGATTTCCTGTTCTTCAAGAATGGTTCTGATTCTTGGAGAGTCTTCAAAAATAATCCTCAGCTCTTTTTTAGCCACATCTTCTTCCTCATCCATCCATTTCCAATCTTCCGCTGTGGCGTCAAAAATGTCAATAAGCGCAAGGATTTTGTCGTCTGTTTTTTCTTTTGAAAGCCAGTCGTTGGAATTTGTGATGTGTAAAATCACTTTTTCTTCTGTGATCCATTCCAGATCGTTCAGCATTTCATCCAGCGCATCAAGGTTTTTTCCGGAGTAATCAGGAAAATTAAGCGCTTCACCAATTTGCTCATGGAAATCTTTCAAAGAAGTCGCTTTTTGCCCATCAATTTTAGCAATAAATGCGCCCAGAAATGATTTACGCAGATCTGTGTCTTTTTTGGCAAGAAGAAAATGTGTGTTTTTCATGGTGTTAATTCTGATCAAATCAGCTGTAAAAGTAAAAGATGTGCAAAGATAAAAACCTGCCGGGGAAACTTATTCGATTTCAATAAAAGAATCATAATGATCACGGGTATACCAGGCGCGTTTGTTTTCACTGGTGATCAGGCGCTCGGCTCCGCGGTTTTTTCCTTTTTTCTTGGGGTTAACGTCCCATTCCTGGTATTGCATCGGATTTCCGGCATCGTCTTTTATGGGTAAATGTTTTTCAAAATTCCCAAATTTTCTTCCTCCCTGATAGCCTTCCGGTGCACGGCCATTCTCGCGGACATATGCCAAAACATTCAGAACTTTCTGAGGAATAGCGCCTTGCTGATTTTTATTTAAAAGCGATTTATCCGATTTCCGGGTAAGTTTTAACGGTTTTTTAGGATTAGCTTCTGTCTGCTCCGATTTTTGAGGAGTTTCCTGTGCAGCATTATTTCCATTACCTGAACAGGCAACGGCTAATAAAGTGGCAAGAATAAAAACAGTTTTTTTAAGCCAGGAAAAAATCGGTGTGTATGGAATTTTGGAAAACATATTAATCTTAGAAATAATAAAAATACTTTTTACATAAAGAACCTCATCGTGCAAACAATGAGGTTCTTATCATTTAAATCATTTTTGATTTTTTTAATTCAATGAAAACATGGGCAGCCTAAGCGCGACAACATTATTAAACATCAGTTTACAAATTGTCGGGTCCATGAAATCAATTAACGGAAATTCTGAAACAAGTGACATTACCTCGAATTCACTATCCGCTCTTACAACGCACCAAAGCTTTAACCGATCTTCTGATAAAGCATAAGACATCAACCGTCCCTGCTCCATTAATTCATTGATTTTTTTTCTCTGCGCCGGTATTTTTTCAGTGTATTCTTCCGTCATAACAGCCGGAAGTTGGATTTCAACCATATATTGACTCATGAGCGAAAGAGGTTAGGTACGTGAAAAATCTGTTTTTTACTCTTATAAAAGGATATGCGTAATGTAATAGTTCCTCTAACAGGTTTGAGCGGCTATTGTTTAACGCATATTAACACAACGGTTATTGATCATTTTTTAAAGCGATCTTCTCCGGCTATATCGTTTGAACTTAGGTAAGTTAAAAAAAGTTTTAATTATTTAAACGTCTGTTACAACCATTTTTTAAATAACCGTGTCAATGTATTGAACAGCTGGCAGATTATTTATTCTGGAAGAATAGAGAAACAGGTTTAACAACGAAATTATCCTTATTTATAAGGAATATATAAATAAAAACCGAAAGTAGCACCCCTTAAACTTCGGATGACTTTTAACGAACAGGAATTGGTGATTGGCTGTCAACAGCGCAACCGTGTCGCCCAAAAACAGCTATATGATGTTTTTGGCGGCAAATTGTTTGCTATATGCCTGCGTTACACCAAAAACCGTGATGATGCCGAAGATGTTTTACAAGATGCTTTTATAAAGATTTATGAGAATATAGGTACGTTTCGAAATGATAGTCCGCTTGAATACTGGCTGCGTTCCATCGCGGTCAATACGGCGTTAAACCATTTGAGACAACATAAATATTTGAAGCAGCTCGACGATATTGATACGCATGAAAATGGCTTGGCTGGTAAGGAATTAACCCTGGCAGATTTTCAGTGGCAGCAGCTGCTGGAATTTATAAAGGAATTGCCTATCGGCTGTCAGACAATTTTTAATCTGTACGCCATTGAAGGATATCAGCATAATGAAATAGCCCAGAAATTAGGTATATCTGAAGGAACCTCGAAATCGCAATATTCGCGGGCCCGTACGCTTCTTCAGGAAAAATTGAACAAAGAAACAAGATTTGATGATGGATCCGTCCAAACAAAATAGCTTTGATGAGCAATGGAAAAAGGCATTTCAGGAAGCTTCTGAAACGCCTCCTCTATCTGCCTGGGAAGGCATAGAGGCTCGTCTTGACGAAGAGGAAAAAGAAAAGGTGATTCCAATTTGGTGGAAAACACCTCAATATTGGTATGCCGCTGCGTCAGTAGCTGCATTGCTAATGGTTGGTATAGCACTTTGGGATGGCTCTTACGATGTAAAAAATAACAAGGCGGAAACACAAATTGCGTCGACTGAAAAACCGGCCACGGATTCCTCCAATGCAAATAACAAAGAAGATAAAAATATTGCTTCAACGCACAAACAAGCTGAAAAAGAGCAAATTGTAAATTCCGAAAACGCTATTGCAAGTGTTGAAAGAAGTGAGAAATTGACTGGAAAGGTTAATGTTTCAAAAAATATAAAGGAAACATTGGCTGAACAGAAGTCTGCATTTGGTGCAGAAAAAAATCCCGTTTTGCCTCCGGTTGAAAATGATATTGCTGTGGTATCAGGATTTAATAAAATGGAAAAATCATTTATAACAAGTGATTTAACTAAAACAAAAGAAATGCCTGTTTCAGGTAATGATTTGGCAAAATCTTATGTAACACAAAATCTGGATGCAACAAGCCGTATTCTGGCAGAATCTTTAACGCCAATCGGATATAAGGATCTGGATGTTTATGTGCAGAAAAGGTATGTGTTCTTTAAGCCGGATCCGATGGCCGAAAGTAAACTTCCTAAAAAAGAAAAAAAGAAACAGGAATACTGGGCTGACTTAAATGTGATGCCCGCAAGTTTTAATCCTAATATAAACGTAACAAATGCACCAAGTGCTTACGCATCGGCGAATGCCTCTCGGCAATCGTTGTCGGGAAACAGCCGTTCTGGGGCGTCTTATGCTATTCAAACACAGGGCGCTAAACGTCTTTCAAAACATTGGTCGGTAGAAACGGGACTGAATTATTTACAGGGAAATTCAACTTATGAAGGTGGAGGATACTTATTAAATGCGGTTAACAGCCAGTCGGAAAATGTTTTGCAAAGTGCATTGGCAGATAAAGCGGCTTTGGCAGGCAACAACCCACCAAATTCTCCTATTACTGGCAATAACCCTGCATACTCGGCTGCTTCAAATACGCTCTATATTGATCTGAATAAAGAAGTAACGAATAATTATCGTTTCGTTCAGGTTCCGGTTCAGGCTGGTTTCACCTTGAATCCTGATAAGAAATTAAGCTACTCGGTTGTGGGAGGAATGATGGCTAATTTCTTTATCAACAACGAATTTCAAGCAGCTTCCGGGTCTGTTATCACTACAACTTCGAAGGATGATGTGTATCGCAATTTGAATTATTCAGCAACAACTGGTCTGCGTTTTAATTACAAATTGTCGGCGAGATTAAAAGCGACACTTTCAGGATCGTATCAGAAATCACTGCTTTCAGGTTTTAAAACCAGTGAGTCTTTAGATTCGCATCCATCTTTATATGGTGTTGCGTGGGGCGTAAGATATTCTTTCTAAAAAAAGATTCTTTCCGTTCCAACCATTCAGCAGGAAACTGACTCTTCATAACATAACCCTGTTAAGAAGGTTAAAAAAGCTGAATCATTTGCACGTTTTATTTATTAGCCATGAATAAAATATTACAGATCAAGATATTAATTCCTGTCTTCCTGGCAGGAATTCTTTTAGGGTGCAGTAACGACGAAATTGATACCGGGCCGGGTGAAGTGCATTCGGTTCAAATTCCGGCGCAGATTTCGGCCGGCACAAATGATTTTGCTTTTGATTTTTTCAAAAGCTTACAGGCCTTCGAGCAACCTGATGAAAATTTATTTGTATCCCCACTAAGTCTCCACATCGCGTTAGGCATGTTGCTGAACGGTGCTGAAAATGAAACCGCTACGGAAATTCTTAAAACGCTTAAAATGGAAGGCGTTTCTCAGACAGATCTTAATGAGGCTTACAAAACGCTTTTAGACGACATGCCGGTGGCAGATTCGAAAGTTACGCTGGGACTTGCCAATTCTGTTTGGTATAAAAATACATTTCAGGTAGAAACTGATTTTAAAAATGTGTTGAATCAGTCTTTTAACGCAGAAGTTACCGGATTGGAATTTAACTATGCTGCCAAAGATAAAATCAATCAATGGGCCAGTGACAAAACCAATGGGAAGATCAAAAAAGTACTTGACAAAATCAGCCCGGACGATAGGATGTTTTTACTCAATGCCTTGTATTTTAAAGGTAACTGGGCAAAACAGTTTGATGCGAACAGTACATCTGACAAATTATTTTATCTGAGTAATGGTTTGGCTAAGCATGTCAAGATGATGTCAGTACAAGCTGAACTTGTTGTTAATTATGCTGAAAAATATACGGCGGTAAAACTACCCTATGGAAATGGTCAGTATGAAATGACTATTCTTGTCCCCAAAGAAAACATAGCAATTAATGATGTAATAGATTCCTTTACTTCGGAGGAATGGGCTGGTTTGAGGGCAAATGAATCGAAAGCCCAAGTAGCGGTCGGCTTACCTCGTTTAACGCTAAGTTACGGAAAACGGCTGGATTCAACTTTGAGAGATATGGGAATTAAGAAGGTTTTTACAAAGGAAGCCGATTTGAAGAAAATCAATAAAACAGAAGAAATTGGGGTGGCATTTGTAAGACAGAATACCTATTTAGGGATCGACGAAAAAGGCACAGAAGCAGCTGCGGTTACCACAATCGGGATTGGGCTTACATCAGCCGGACCATCAAAACAAATCATCTGTGACCACCCATTCGGAATTATTATCAACGAAAAAACATCAAATACAATCCTTTTTATGGGAAGAATCATGAATCCGGATAGTAAATAGCTATAGGGCAATCGGCCATCGGCGGTCGGCTTTCAAATGGTAAGCAATTACGATTTGGTAATAGTATGACAGCCGATGTCCGAAGTGATATTTAAGAAAACAAACGTTGGTGTCAATCAACGTTTTCGGGGTGCGTTATCGTCCGTTGGCTTTGCTTGCGGACGATTTTGTTTTTCAGGATTACAACCTTTTTTAAAGCGGACGTGTCTATGATTTTAGTAAGAAAAAGTTTCATTGAATTTTCTCTAACAAATCCCTGCCGTCATGAAAAAACAACTACTTCCGATTTTAATTGTATTGCTGGCCAGCACTTTATGGTCTTGTAACGATCAATGTAAAGAAACCAGAATTACACGGCGTTATACTCCGGTTTCTATTGCGCTTAAAGAAATTCGTAGTAGTGTTAAAGCCGAAGCCCCGCATGAGCTGGAAAGGCCCGGGAAAATTTACGTGAAAGGTAATTATTTGTTTATCAATGAAATAAAACAAGGAATTCATGTGATCAATAACAGCGATCCTGCAAATCCAAGTTTTGTTTCTTTTATCAAAATTCCTGGAAACGGTGATTTGTCTGTTCGAAATAACATTCTGTATGCCGACAGTTATACGGATCTCGTTGCACTGGATATCAGTGATCCGGCCAATCCTACGGAAGTAAGCCGTGTTGAAAATGTTTTTAGAAATGGTCAGTTTGACGGCGCAGCCTGGTATTTGAATCAGATCAACGGAGTAGACAATCTGACGATCCAGGATTATACCATTGATTATGTTACTGAAACGGTAACAACCAGTTGTGAAGAAAATGTAATGCAATACATATATGCCACTTATGACGCGGTCAAATCGGTAAATTTCGGCTCATCTTCGGTTTCTGCGTCTTCCAATGGGCAAGCTGGTTCTATGTCACGTTTTGCGCTTTATGATCAATATTTGTATACAGTCGGACAAGGAAATTTGCGTTTGTTCAACATCTCTAATCCAACAAAACCAACCGATTTTGCTACCGTAAATATTGGCTGGAATGTTGAAACAATATTTCCCTATCAGAAAAAACTGTTTCTGGGCTCCACAACCGGAATGTTTATTTTTGACAATTCTGATCCGGCTTCTCCCAAACAACTTGCTAATTTCCAGCATGGACGAGCGTGCGATCCCGTTGTAGTTCATGATGACATCGCTTATGTAACACTCAGAACAGGCACAGCCTGTGGCGGTGACCAGAATCAGCTTGATTTGGTAGATGTCAGCAACGCATCTTCTCCTACGCTGATCAAATCCTACCAGATGGAAAATCCACATGGATTGAGCATCGACTTCCCAACTTTATATTTATGCGAAGGTGATAAAGGCCTGAAAGTTTTTGATGTTACCGACAAAAATGGTGTTGATCAGCACCTGCTTTCGTTCAAAAAAGACATGCATGCCTACGATGTAATTTCACTTGGCATAACACTTTTACTTATCGGTGACGACGGTTTTTATCAGTACGATGCGAGCGATCCGGCAAATCTTCGTGAGTTAAGTAAAATACCGGTTAAAAAAGCTATGCAATGATTTTAATGGACTATTTTAGTCTGAACAAATCGTGATATCGATTTCTCCCTCAACGCTTTAAAAAACATACAATGAAAATACTTTTTTCATTCTTCGTAGTCATTCTGGCTATTTCGCCTGCTATCGCGCAGGACGAATCTTTTAAAAGGAAATTTGTAAATCATACTGAATTCGGCGGTTTGTTTGGCAGAGTAAAATATGCTGAGAATCCCGGATACGCTTTCTCAGGTAATAAAGTTGATAGCCGGGCAAGTATAACCATTCAAACGTTCAACGGAATTCATCTGACGCCACGGCTGGACGTCGGCGTTACTTTGGGTTTTGATTGGTATAAAGCAGCATTGTTAAATCCGATAGCAGCCGGAATCCGTTACGACGTGACAAAAGGCCCAAAAGTAAGATTGTTTCTTACAGGAGATGCAGGTTACGGATTCAACTGGCTGAACCAGGATTCGGACGGCTATAAAACCAAGGGTGGCTGGATGGTCAATCCCGGAGTTGGGTTACGCATGGGAAAAATTAACAGCTCCTCTTTTACATTTTCTGTAACCTACAAAAGGCAGGAATCATACGCTGATAAACCACTGCTTTACAATCAGACCGTGCGTTATGAAGACAGAGTTTACAATCGCGTAGCAGCGAGAATTGGGATAAGTTTTTAATTGAAATTATTTTTTGTAACAGATTTATAGTCAGATAAAACCGTTTAATAAATAATACTCCGAGCAGATTTGTTTACATTGAGTTACATTTCTTTTTTCATTATATTGAATATGATTTAAAAGAAAAAATTTTCCCCTCTTCTGTCAATACTCAACGTTATGAAAAAAGGATTACTCATCTTATTTCTGGCTATTTTGGCCGGAAATTTCCTGTCGTGCAAGGATAAGTGTAATGAAACGCGGATTGTAGAAAAGCAGGTTCCAATAACCTATCCGCTTTCTGATATGCGCAATAATCTTAAAACGATAGCTGCGCGGGAAATTCATGCTGCCGGAAAAATGGCCGTTAAGGGCCAATATTTATTTATAAATGAGATTGGAGAAGGGATTCATGTTATTGACAACAGCGATCCTGCCAATCCAAGGTTTCTTTCTTTTCTGCAAATTCCTGGTAACGGTGATATCGTAATTTTCAACAATACTTTGTATGCCGATAGCTATTGTGACATGGTTGCCCTTGCTATTAGTGATGTTAACAACATCAAAGAAACTGATCGGTTGAAGCAAATTTTCAGGTCTGGTTGGTTCAACGAAGATAAATGGTCAATTTTAAACGATAGTCTTTTTAAACAAGAATACAAAACTGAGTATGTGACCGAGACAATAGACTGTGAGAATCCTAACATGGTTGATCCGGAGCCGGTCAATTCACTTCGGGAAAGCACCATATCGGGTAATTTCCCAAAAGTATTTTCTAGGTTGAATTTAAATGAAAATGACCTTTTTACGATTGAACCTCTTTCGGGTTTACGTAGATATAGTTTGTCAAATCCGTCTTCGCCTGTCTTTATATCTGCTTTGACAATACCTCAAATGGAATCACCTCTGTTTTGGACTTTTGCAAATCAAAAAGTATTGTATGCTCCTTTTTTTGCACGTACGATTCTTTTCGATCTTTCAAATCCTTCCAGTATACCACAGATTTCCGTTCTGGAAAATCGGGCGCCTTGCGATAAATTTATTTTTGAGGGTCAGATTGCTTATGTTATTTCACAAGGCGGAGGATTTTGCGGAAATCCAGTCAGTAAACTTGATCTTTTGGACATAAGTGATGCAAGTGCTCCAACAATAATAAGTACTTACCCAATGAAAAGCCCTCAGAATCTGGCCATTGATTTTCCATTTTTATATGTCTGTGAAGGGGTAAACGGATTCAAAGTTTTTGATGTAACCGATAAAATGAATGTTGATAAAAACCTGATTACGTCCAATACGGAACTTCATGCAAATGATATTATTCTTTCCGGAAAGGTAGTGATTGTAAATGCGGAAGATGGAATTTATCAGTTTGATGCTACTGATCCGAAAAATTTGAAACAGCTAAGCAAAATCTCTTTTTAAAAGATGGTTTAGTAAGTTAGTTCTTACGTTTGGCAGATTAAACAGAAAATAAAAAACAAATCCTCCGGTTTAAATATTAAACTCAACGTCGTGAAAAATAAATTACTTTTTGTTCTCCTAATCAGCATGTTAGCGTCTTGCAAGGAAAAGGATAATTGTACTACAACCCGGACAAGGCTCCGGAGTGTTCCGGTTATTCATTCGTTCGCAGAGATTCGTGATAGTATTGCCGTGCTGCCTGCCCGGGAAATGCACGATCCAGGTAAGATTTGTTTCCAGGACAACCTTCTTTTTGTGACTGAGATTAGAAAAGGTGTTCACGTTATTGACAACAGGGATCCTGAGAATCCTGTCTTCCTGTCTTTTATCCGGATTCCGGGAAATGGAGATATAGTCATTTATCAGAACAGGCTTTATGCAGACAGTTATTCTGATTTAATATCATTTGATATTACCAATGTTGCAACTATAAAAGAAGTTGAGCATGCAAATCAGGTATTTAAGTCCGGATGGTTTAATGGAAAATGGTGGAATGTGCAGGATGGAGGTCTGGATTTTGGTGAGACAACCAAGAAATATGTCACAGAAATCGTCAGTTGTAATGAGCCAGAGGAACCGACCTACGCTGTTGATACCTTACCAAGCAGTTACATGGATCATGCAAAAACGGCTCCAAGATTTGCCATTCAGGATAAATACCTCTATACCGTTAATCATGAAGTGCTTGGCATATTCGATTTGGAGAAAACTCCGAAATTGAAATCAACAAATTCAGCCATCATTGGCTCGACTAATTTTTCTCTTGCTTCTTTTCAAAATAAACTAATTCTGGAGTACAACTATTATATGTGGATTTTTGACAATTCGAATCCATTGGTCCCACGAATGGTTTCCGTCATGGATAGCGTTAATTTTTGTGATAAAATAGTTGTACAGAATGACATTGCGTATGTTTCGCAACGAACAGGAACAATTTGCGGAGGAACAAAAAACGAACTCAAACTTTTTAATGTCAGTGATATCAGCGCTCCAAGATTGATTAATAAATTCCCAATGGACGGACCGCGTGCATTAAGCGTGGATTTTCCAATTCTTTACGTCTGTGAAGGTACAAGTGGATTTAAAGTTTTTGATGTCAGTGATACAGCAGCAATTGATCAGCATTTACTTTCCCATGAAAAAGATATTCAGGCAAATAATGTGTTCGCCAGGGGAAAAGATGTTTTTGTCACAGCCACGGATGGCTTGTACCAACTGGATGCTTCGGATCCGAAAGACCTTCGCCGACTCAGTAAGATACCTTTTAAGAAAATATAATTACAGATTATTTTTTAGTTTGACCGGCAATCGCAAACTGTTTTACTGGCGGGTTTTTATCAAAAACTTCGACATTTTTAATAAACATCGCTTCTCCTCTGTGATACCAGTTTCTGAATTTTTCGGACTGGTCAATATGATGTGGAAGATAATCCAGCAGCACAGAAAGATTGAAGCTTTTGGAAGTAACACCTGCGCCGGAAATAACACCATCCAGCGCGTTACATTCCTGTTCGTAATGATTTGGAACGGGCACCATCATCACTGGTTTTCCAAGATACATGGCTTCACAAACTGATTCAAATCCGGCAGTTGTTACCAGCGCGCGGCAGCTTGCCAGCATGGAAAGATATTTCTGGCTGTTGATTCTGTGAAACGCAAGTGTTTCGTCAATTTGATGTTCATCCGGAACGTCTGCCTTGTCCCAAAAGCATTGCAGACGTATCTCCGGATGCTTCAGGTGCCATGCTATAATTTGCTCGCTCAAACTATGATGGGTCATGTACACCAGGAAAAAATCTTCTTTCAAAGGATATAAATCCCGTACTTCTTGTCTCAAAAGTGGTGGCACCACAATGAGTTTTTCGTCAGGCAGTGATTCCATTTCCCGGAACGACAAAGCGAGCCGTTGATTTGCTTTCCAGGAAGCAGCTTTGGAATTAAGGTTGATCAGAATGCGGCTGATGCCGCTGTTTTTGGGAGAAGTAAAATCAGGATGAAGAATTAAATATTGATGCGCGACGCAGATCATCGGTATTTTGGTACCGTATAACACATTGTAGAGGCCGCTGTATGTTTCATAAAAACTAATAATCAGATCCGGCTGAATTTCGCGGATCGTCTGGTGTATATAGCGTAAACTTTTTATGTATTGCGGAAGATGTGTGACAAGGCCCAGCAAAGTCCTTTTGACATTCATTCCACCGCCGTTGTAGGCAATACTGGGTGCATTAAAATAATAAACCTGTGAATGAATTTGTTCTTCAAAAAAGGAAGGAATGAGCCGCCCGACCGCACTGCCAACCATTGCGCCAACAATGTCATGACCAGCTCCCCGAAGGATCTGGCTCATGGATATGGCCTGCGTCAGGTGTCCCCTTCCTTCACCCTGAACCAAAAACAAAATCTTCATAAGCCGTATTAAATAATCCGTCTCTTATCCTGTCCCAGAACTATTCCTGTAAAAGCAACCTGTTTGTCTACCGTCGGAAAGCTGTCGATTCTGCTCGATCGAACTTCTTTTTGTTCCGCAGGTTTTTCGTCAAAATGCTGCTGATTATAATAAATCAGATTCCAGTTTCCTTCAAAATCTTCAACCAGCGCGCTTAGTGTTTCAACCCAGTCGCCGGAATTCATGTACATAATTCCATCAATTTCCCGGATTGCCGGGTGATGGATATGTCCGCAGATAACGCCGTCGCAATCACGTGAACGGGCAAGTTCAGTCAGTTTTTCTTCAAAATCCGACATATAATTTACTGCCAGCTTCACCGACTGTTTTATTTTTTGGGAAAGAGAATAGTATTGCAATCCTCTCCATGCGCGGTATTTATTATAAAATTTATTTATCCAAAGCAAAAACGTATAACCAATATCGCCCAGATAAGCCAGCCACTTCAGATTCGTTGTGATGGAATCAAAAACATCACCATGCGTTACATAAAACCGTTTGTCACCAGAATTCAGAACATAATCTTTTCTGATCTGGAAATGTTTTCCTAAACGCAATGGTATAATCTGGTCAAGAAAATCGTCGTGATTTCCACGGATGTAGATCACCTTGGTTTTATTTTCCTCAATCATTTTCAATACCCGTTTGAAGAACATGGTATGCTTCCGTTTCCAGACACCATATTTTTTCAACTGCCAGGCATCAATAATATCACCATTCAGAATAAGCTTTTTGCAAGAATAGCTTTTTAGAAAATTGGTAACTTCTTCTGCCTTGGAACCACCTGCTCCGAGGTGTAAGTCAGAAATGATAATTGTTCGGAAATGAGTTGTTTCTCCCATGTTACAAATATTCTCATTTCATGTTACCTGGATATTACTTACAGGTTATCAGTAGATTAAGATTTTAGATAAACTAGTTCTACAAACTTGTCGTAGAATTTAAATAATAATAATTCTAAGTATAATAATGGTAAATAAAGGATTATCTATATTTGGACACAACAAACTCACCCGCCCATGAAAAGACTATTATTGATTTTAACATTGATAAGCTATCAGGCTGTAAGTCAGATGGTTTATCAGCCAAGTGATGTAGATACCCAAGCCATGCCGGCAGGAGGTGCTGGTTTACTCAACCAGTTTATTGCGTCTAATGTTCAGATTCCTTTTCGATCTTCTGTGAAAGGAGTTGATGGAAAAGTTTTTGTCAAAGGAGTTGTTGAACGAAACGGAACGATGTCGGGATTTGAGATAATAAAAGGCATTGATTCACTTTGCGATAAGGAGGCAATCCGTGTAATGAGTCTCTACAAAGCCTGGAAACCGGCTGTTTTGAAAAATGAAAAAGTACGGCAAACCGTTGTTTATCATTTATCCTTCAAGTCTCCGGCCCTCACAAATTTCGACAGCAGCAGCTGGAGTTTTATCCATTATTACAATGATAAATATGTCGTTGTAACAGATCCCGGACAATACCGATATCGCAGTATTATCCCGCTGGATGAAAAAGGAATTGTTAAAAGTGATATTCTCTACGAAGAATTAAAGGCTGGAAAATGGAAGCAGATTTCTTCCATTCCATTTAAAAGAAAGGAGCTTTGGTATAATGTACATGGAGAAATTGGTGTCGATTCAGTAAGGGCCTATCAACTGTCTGCCGAAGATAATTATGAGACAAACTATGTGCCTTATCTGACATTTCAAATGGATGGAAAGCTGTTGTCTTACATCGAATATTTTTCACTTGGAAAAATGGCGATTAAAAAGTCTTACTATTTGAGCGGAATGCTGAAAGAAATGGAAACGTTTTCTGACAGCAGCAGTATTAACGTCACTTATTATGACAATGGACAGCTGAGAAGTGTTATTGAAAATCCAAAACGAAGTCCGGAATATTTTAAAGACGGCAAAACCTTTAGTGCCTGGGATTATGACGGCACGCAAAAGGTTAAAAATGGAAATGGCTGGTGGAAATATACTTCGACCGTTACAGAAGGAAGTAAAAAGATTTTGGTTGAGGAAGGTGAATTTACTTCCGGATCTAAAAATGGAAAATGGATTGGTAAACTTGCAGATAACACGGTTTATTACACAGAAATTTATAATGCAGGAAAGTTGTTAGAGGGAGCGTCGTTTGTGAATGGAGAGAAAATTACTTATCAAAACAAAGCTTTACAGGCACAGTTTAAGGGTGGCGTTACAGAGCTTTACCGATTTCTTGGAACCAATATAATTTATCCGCCGGACGCTGCCAAAATGGGAATTTCGGGCAGGGTTTTTATTTCGTTTGTGGTCTGTGAAGACGGAAGTTTATGTGATTATAAACTTGAAAAAGGTGTCCGTGATGATATTGACCGGGAAGCGTTGCGAGTTGTGAAAAGAATGAGTGGTAAATGGCAGCCAGGGGAAATACGCGGTCAGAAGGTTCGGGTTAAGTATAATTTGCCTGTGAATTTTGCGCTTCAATAAAGCTTTTGAAATTACACTTTTTCAAAGTTTATACGATTTACACACCTATCCATTTAGCCATGAAATCATTCATTTTAATATTAACTCTTTTGAGTTTTCCGGCTTTAAGCCAACAAATCTATCAGGTTAATGAAGTCGAAAAAGCTGCTGAACCTTCTGGCGGTGTTGCCTTTCTAAACCAGTTCATCACCGCAAATATTCAGATTCCGATTAAGTTAGCTGCGAAAGGAATGAACGCACGTGTTTTTGTTAAAGGTGTTATAGAGACAGACGGAAGCATGTCGGGATTTGAAATTCTCAGATCATTGAATAAAGAAAGTGACGCTGAGGCCATTCGTCTTTTGACTTTGTATAAAGCATGGAAGCCAGGTCTAGTTAAAGAAAAACCGGTTAGGCAAGCAGTCGTTTTTCCGGTTATATTCAGGACAAATCCTATGCCGGAATATGACAGCACGCAAAACGCGTTAATTGAATATTTTGATAAGAATAATGTTGAAACAACTAACCCTGAGAAATTTAAATTTAGAAATGTTATTCCGGTTGATGAGCGTGGATTTGTCAGTGGTGATATTTTATTTCAGGAATTACGTTTAGGCAATTGGAAAACAAATTTGAGCCTGCCGTTTGAAAAGAAGGAAATCTGGGCAAAAGTATCGGGGCAGACAAAGACGGATTCGGTAAAAGCATACAGTATTTCAGCCAAGTCAGGCAATTTCGCCGATGCTTTTGAAGAGGTAATTATACAGCCAGACGGAAAACTTCTTTCACATGCACATTATCCGGGTGGTGGACGACCGCCGTCATCAGGGAAATATTATTTTGTAAGTGGTGTGCTTAAAGAAGAACAGATCGCAGGCGACAGTATCGTAAAAATGATTAACTGGTATGAAAACGGACAACTTCAAAGTGTTGTTGAGCTGTCGAACAAAAAAAGCACATTGATTAAAAATGTTTGGGAAAAGGATGGTTCACAAATTGTAAAGGACGGAAATGGGTGGGCTAAGATTAAAGGTAGTTCTTTTAATCAAAGAGCGATTTATGAACAGGGAAACGTTGTGAACGAACGGAAATCGGGAAGATGGGTAGGGAAATTTGCTGACAGCACTTTGGCTTATGAAGAGTTTTTCAAAGAAGGTACTCTGGAAAATGGAACTTCTTATTTTGACGGAGAAAAAGTAAATTATGAAAGCGACTTCATTTTAGAACCGCAATTTAAAGGTGGAAAAAACAAGATGTTTCAATTTCTTGGAGAAAATTTAAGGCCTGCCCAAGCTGTTCCAATAGCAAAAGGAAAGGTGATCCTGTCTTTCGTCGTACGGGAGGACGGGCATTTAGGAGACTATAAAATTGAGCAAAGTTTAGGTAAAAGTTTTGACGATGAAGTGATACGTGTTGTCAAAAGAATGGATGGGCAGTGGGAGGCGGGAATGTTAAGAGGCCGAAAAATAAGTGTGAGATATAGACTGCCGGTTAATTTTGAGTAAAACTTTTTTACCACTCATCCCATCCCAAAGCCAATCGAAAGCTTTGGGATTTTTTTGTACCAATTTATATTGGAATATGCTTTTCATTTGATAACATTGTGATATCATTTTACTATCACAATTACGCTATGAAGGAAAAAGAATTACGTTCAATATCAGGCTTTTTGCTATTTGCAATCGGCTTGATCATGTTGTTTGGTGGGATCATTTTTTGTATCGTCGACGGCCGCCCTAATTTTGGGATTCTGATTTCAATCATCGGATTTATTATCCTGATCGGTCTGACGGTAATTAACCCGAATGAAGCTGTGGTGACTACTTTTTTTGGGGATTATATGGGAACGATGAAACAAAGCGGTCTGCGTTGGGTTAATCCATTTTTCCGCAGAAAAAAGATTAGCCTTCGCGCAAGAAACTTAAACGGCCAGAAGTTAAAGGTTAACGACAAACTGGGTAACCCGATTGAAATTGCAGCCGTAGTAGTTTGGCGCGTAGGTGACACCGCCAAGGCATCGTTTGAAGTGGATGATTATACAAAATATGTGGAAATCCAGTCGGAAGCTGCCGTACGTCATTTGGCTGGTGTTTATGCCTACGATACGATGGAAGCGGAAGAAGTGGAAATTCCGGAATTTACATTGCGTGACGGGAGTGGAAAAATCAACGAAATGCTTGAAGCTGAGCTGACTGAAAGATTGAGTAGGGCTGGAGTCGATGTTCTCGAGGCACGTATTAGTCACCTTGCTTATGCACCGGAAATTGCCGGCGCTATGTTGCAGCGTCAGCAGGCTTCTGCGGTTGTGGCTGCCCGCCGCCAGATTGTTAACGGCGCCGTTGGAATGGTGGATATGGCTTTGGCAATGCTTTCGGAAAAAGGAATTGTAAACCTGGATGAAGAACGAAAAGCGGCGATGGTTTGTAATTTATTAGTCGTTTTATGTGGTGAAAAATCAGTCACACCCGTATTGAACGCCGGAACTTTGTATCCTTGATATGGCAGAAAAAAAAGCGTTCGTTTTACGGATCAATCCTGAAATGCTGAAAGAGCTTGAAGCCTGGGCACAACAGGATTTCAGAAGTCTGAACGGACAAATCGAATACCTGCTAAGTGACGCGTTGAAAAAACAGAAGCGTTCACGAGGCAAGGAAATAAAAACAGATCCTGAGGAAGGAATCAGTTGATATTCAGTAGTGTGGTAAGCAGGTTTTGGTGAGGCAACTTTACCAAAACTTGCTTATTATTATTGTATTATGACCTGCACATGGGATTTTGCAAAGCAAAGTGTTAAAATTGCAGTAGCAATTGTTCGTATAATATTTATTTCATACCCAATCCAAATGAAGCATTTGATCAAAGCACTAGTCTTTGTAATTATCTCCTCCCCTTTGTTTGCGCAAATCCCGGCTAATTTTCAGTGGTTACCTGATGGCAGTGGTTACAGAGACGTAGCAGAAGGTGAAATTTTTGAAATTAAACTTCCTGGTAATGAGCCAAGAACAATTGTTTCAAAACAACAACTTACGCCCAAAGGCTCGGATAAAAATTTATCGGTTCGTAGTTATACTTTCAATGACGCCGGGACGAAGGTTTTGATCTACACAAATTCAAAAAGAGTTTGGAGAAGAGATACCCGCGGCGATTACTGGGTTTTGGATCTGGCAACGAACAATCTTAAACAGCTTGGAAAGGGCCGTCCTGAATCGTCATTAATGTTCGCAAAATTTTCTCCGGACGGGAAAAAAGTAGCTTATGTCAGCAAACACAATATTTATTCGGAAGATCTGGCTACGGGTGTGATCAAACAAGTTACGCTGGACGGAACAGACCGTGTGATCAACGGAACATTTGACTGGGTTTACGAAGAGGAATTTGATTGTCGCGATGGATTCCGGTGGAGTCCGGATAGCAAAACAATTGCTTACTGGCAATTAGATGCCCGTAAAATCCGTAATTTTCTGATGATCAATACAACAGATTCAATTTATTCTTATACGATTCCGGTTGAGTATCCGAAAGTAGGACAAACGCCATCGCCTTATAAAATTGGTGTGGTTGACGTAGTTACTGCCAAAACAAAATGGATGAATATTCCGGGCGATCCTCAGAATACATACGTTCCGCGTATGGAATGGGCAGGAAGTGCTAATGAGCTGGTAATTCAACAGTTGAACCGGAAACAGAATGTTAGTACTTTGTTTTATATAAATACAAAAGATGGTGTTTCAAAATCCTTTTTCACAGAAACCGACAAAGCGTGGATCGATATCAAAAGCCGCTGGGCTGATGGAAATGAAGGCTGGGACTGGATTGATGGAGGAAAAGAATTTGTTTGGGTTAGTGAGAAAGATGGATGGAGACATGCATATCGTGTAAGTCGTGACGGAAAAAAAGAAACCTTGATCACCACCGGAAAGTATGATGTGATCACCCCGGTTTTGATTGACGAGAAAAATAACGCTTATTATTTTACAGCTTCACCAGATAACGCAACGCAGGAATATTTGTACCGCGCTTCACTGGATGGAAAAGGCGAACCCCAGCGTTTATCTCCGGCAGATCAGGCAGGTACGCACAGTTATGAGATTTCTCCTTTGGCAAAATATGCGACACACAGTTTTTCCAACGCGCACTTGCCTCCAATGATGGAATGGATTACGTTACCAGATCACAAAGCAGTCGATCCAAATAATTCGATCAGTGAGAAAATGATGCGTATCCGTCCGGCTGCGATGAATATTGAATTTTTCAAAATAAAAACTGCCGAAAATATTGAAGTGGATGGCTGGATGGTAAAGCCGGATAATTTTGATCCTGCAAAAAAATATCCAATCGTATTTATGGTCTATGGTGAGCCTGCGTCAAGCACGGTTCATGATAGTTACGGAACAGGTAGAAACCGTCTTTACACAGGAAGTATGGCTAAGGATGGGTATATCTATGCCTCTGTCGATAACCGCGGAACTCCTTCGCCAAAAGGAAGTGCATGGAGAAAATCGATTTATCGCAATATTGGAACAATCAACATCAACGATATCGCCGGTGCAGCGACATCGATGTTTAAGCAATATGCATTTATTGATACAAGCCGTGTAGCCGTGCACGGATGGAGCGGTGGTGGTTCTTCTACTTTGAATCTTTTGTTTAAATATCCAAAGATATTCAAAACCGGAATTGCTGTGGCAGCCGTTGGAAATCAGCTGACTTATGATAACATTTATCAGGAACGTTACATGGGAATTCCACAGGAAAATCTTGAAGATTTTGTCAAGGGATCACCAATAACAAATGCTAAAAATCTGGAAGGAAATTTGTTGTACATCCACGGAACAGGTGATGATAATGTGCATTACCAAAATGCGGAAATGCTTGTCAATGAATTGATCAAGTACAACAAAGTGTTCCAGTTTATGCCGTATCCAAACCGCTCACACGGGATTTTTGAAGGGGAAGGAACATCTCTGCATTTGAGAACATTGTTCACGGATTATTTGAAAAAGAATTGCCCTCCGGGTGCGAGGTGATATTTTGAAAAGTAAAAAAAAAGCCCGGCATTATCTTGCCGGACTTTTTTTTAGAACAATTCTAGCGGATTGATGTTAAGAAATTCCTGCCAGGGCAGTCCTGTATCTCCGATCAAATAAATTTTCCTGGGTTGAAATTGTTTTTGAAAGGCTGCCATTCCTGACGACGATTGTTTCGCCCCACTTTTGACTTCAATACCGACTACCTGATTTTTATATTCAAGTACAAAATCAATTTCCCGGTCCCGTTCCCGCCAATAATATACCTTATAATTTTCAGAAATAGAATTGTTAAGCAAATGCGCCCCGATTGCAGATTCGACGATTCTTCCCCATTCTGACGGGTTAGATCGTATTTGCTGAAAATTTTCCGCCCGTTGTGCACTAATCAACGCGGTATTATGGACCTGGAATTTAGGACTGGAAGATTTTTTTCTGATGATATCGGCAGCATATTTTTCGAATCCGGCCAGTAATCCAGCGGTGTCAAGAAGGCTCAGATAATGAGAAAGGGTTGTTGTATTTCCGGCATCCTGCAATTGCCCCATAATTTTTGTGAACGACAAAATCTGGCCGGAATAATGGCATCCTAATTCAAAAAGTACTTTCATCAATGCTGGTTTTGCGACCCGGGAGAGCATTAATATATCACGGTTAATACTCGTTTCAATCAGCGAATTGGTAACATATGACTTCCACCGTTTTTCATCGTCTATTAATTCTGCTGAGCCGGGGTATCCTCCAAACCATGCATACTGATCTGGCGACCAGTTAAAAGCAACAAACATTTCTTCATAAGACCAATGTCCCATATATGTTGTCTCAAATCTGCCAGCCAAGGATTCTGTCAGTCCCTGTTGCAGAAGCAACCGGGATGATCCGAGAAGAATTACTTTGATATTATTTTGTTCACGCGTATCGGCATCCCAAAGAGCCTTAACTTTTTCACTCCAGTTATTAACCTTCTGAATTTCGTCAATTATTAAAAGAAACTCGTTTTCAGAAGATGTTTTTATTTTGAGCCGGGCAATTTCCCATTGCTGTTCAAGCCAGGACGAGTCGGCGATAAGAACTGCGTCAGCCGAAACGAAATGGGTATTGACAGTTAATCTTTGGATTAATTGGGTGATTAAGGTAGTTTTTCCAACTTGGCGAGGGCCCATTAATACCTGAATGAACCTGCGAGGTTCATTCATTCGGTATATAAGTGATTTTAAATAAAGTCGTTCGTACATAAAATACAATTTGCTCAGTGTGTTGAGTAAATTTACGCAATACATTGAGCAAATTGTAACATTCTTATTTATTTCCCATAAAGTTTTTTTGCAGCCACTTCATATTTATCCCCTGCAATCCATTGAGGAGCTGTTTTACGATCTGCAACTAAACGAGCCGTGTACGTATAAGCCTGACAAAATTTCAATAAATAATTAAAATCGACAGTCTCTGGATTATCAGAAACCTGGTGGTAATTTTTCATGATATCACCATTGAATTCCTTGAAACCAGGTGTAAATGTTGGTGCTGGAATTCCTTCTTTCGCAAAACTTACATTGTCAGAACGGTCAAATAATCCTTGTTCGGGCGACGGATCGGCAAATACACCAAGTCCAAAAGCTTTACTGGCGGTTTCAATTTCCGTTTTTACACTTGTACGATTTAAACCCATCACAGAAACGATGGTCGTGTCATTATACCCCGCCCCATCTGAGTTAAGGTTGAAGATACATTTGTTCAGCGGTAACAAAGGGTGCGCCACATAGAACTTACCACCTAATAGTCCAACTTCCTCAGCAGTCAAAGCCACGATCAAAACAGAACGTTTGGGAGGATTTTTTGCCAACGCTTCTGCTGCTGTGAGTAAAGCTACGGTACCAAATGCATTGTCACGGGCTCCGTTGAAAATACTGTCTTCCGGCGTATAAGTTTGTCCGCCTTGCTTTCCTACACCCACATGATCATAATGCGCTGACAGAAGAATATATTCGCTTTTCAAAGTCGGATCCGTTCCCTGAATATATCCGGCCACATTATAGCTGTTCACCAATTGGCTTTTTCTGCCAGTTGTTTTAAAGGTTACTGTTTGAACGCCACGTAAAGCACGCGTTATTTTCGCCTCTTTTCCGTTCACCCAGGCGTGTGGGATGGCTTTCCTGGAAGCATCTTTCGCATCTGCCAAAGCCATTTTTTCGCCTGCGAAATAGCGGTTTACCATATTCCATGGCATCGGAGCATTGAACAATTCTATAACAGCTACTGCGCCTTTTTCAGCGGCCAGTTTTCTTTTTTCTGTTGAAGAAGCGATAATTTCAGAAGGCGTTTGTACATCCGGTGTTCCGCTTTGCAGCAAAACAATTTTACCTTTTACATCCAAACCTTTATAATCATCCCAGCCCTTGTCGGCATTTTCAAGACCGAAACTTGCATAAACCAAAGGAGCCGTGATGTCCGTTGCCTCGCCATTCATCAAAATCCAGTCTTCCCCGCTTTTCAACTTTTCTTCGCCGGCAATGATTTCTCCTCCGCCATTCGCTCCCGTTTTTTCAAAAGGAACTTTTTGGTAGTAGGTTGATGTACCAGAAGCCGTATTTCCCGGAACGGGCACAAGTCCTAATTTTCTCAATTGCTCTGCGATATACCTTGCTGCCACAAGATTTCCCTGTTCGCCAGTCCGACGACCTAAAAGCTCATCAGCAGCCAAAAATCTCATATGTGCTTCGGTTTCTGATTTTTTGATTGAGAATTCGGGTGGTAAAAGTGCTTTCTTTTGAGAGAAAGCGGTGATATTGAGAAGTAAAGTACAGGAAAGGAACAGGAGAGTTGATTTTTTCATATTGCGATTAATTGTAAATCAGTTTAATTTATTTCTAAGCCGAGAAAATATTCTGTTACTATTTTTCATAAAATACTTCTCCTACACGTTCAATATGCTCAATCAAGTCAGAATTGCTGATTTGCCGCTTTAAAGAGAGATCAATTTTGTAAGGAAGAAGTAAATCATCCAGCTTATTTTCTATCTGAAGAAGTTCAGAAAATGAAAGGCCCTGATCAATGATCGTTAAATCAATATCAGAACCATTTTTATAATTTCCTTTTGCTCGTGAACCATATACAACAACCTTTAATACAGATGAATACTGGGCGAAACATTGATTAATCATATCAATATGTTCTTGTTTCAAGCCAAATTTTTTCATCGGATAATCGGATAAGAGGTTCCATTTTAATATAAAGATCTGAAAACAGGTCATTATATTGATGAATTATTTTGTCTATTATTTCCTCTGCAACTTCTTCGTTGTATGTGTGCGAAGACTGAATACGACTTTTAATCATTTCCATCCAACCTTCTCCATCTTCAATAAGTGATTTATTAAAGGCTTCCCGCGTAACATCCCGCGATCCTGTGATAATGTGTTTCCCTGATCTTCAAAATAATCTTTTAGTACGTTCCAGGCTAACTCGTGTGTAAATTCAAAACGTTGAATAAGGCCTTGCTCCTCCAATTCGGTCAGTGAGCGTTCTTTGGTTAAGTTTACAGCTTCCTGTAATAAAGCAATTGCTTTTCCAAAGTTCTTAAAACGCTGTTGCCATCTTATATCGTCCTTACCCATATTATTCTAATCGTTGAAACAAATGCAATTTGCAACAGTTCTTTCGAAAAATAAACGAATGAAAAAGGGGTAAGCAAGAATATCCTTGTGCTCACCCCTTTTTACCATAGTTTCAAACAAAAATACGCTATCATTTACAATTTGGCATTGAGTTCTTCGAGATGATTGTTTTTGTAAAGTAAAATTCCAATCCTGTCAATGTGTTCGGACAATTCCTTATTATTAATAGAATGATAGTCCAGAACATCAAAACGATAAGGCATCAAGGTCTCTTCATTAAGATAAGTTGCGATATCTAAAACCAGATCATAAGAGATACCATTTCCCTTGATCGCGATATCAACATCACTGCCATTTTTAAAATTTCCTTTTGCACGGCTTCCAAAAATGTACGCCTCCATCACACTTGTATAAGAAGCCAGAACTTGATGCAAAGTCGAAATATCTGATTCTTTTAAGCCAAACATAGTTACAATGGATTTATAATAGGAGTAACAATTGCAATTTGCCTTACCTACACCGTAAAATAAGAAAATGAAAAAGGGTAAACAAAGAATATCTCTATGCTTAACCCTATTTCTATAAATTCAAGCTAAAATTCCTATTTACTATTCAAAATAACCGCAGCCTCCTTAGCAAAATAAGTCAGGATACACTTCGCACCAGCACGACGGATACTCATTAAAACTTCCATCATCGCACGATCACCATCCAGCCAGCCGTTTTGAGCAGCTGCTTTCAACATCGCATATTCTCCGGAAACATTATAAGCGGCGATTGGAATATCAAAATTGTCGTTTAGTTTGCTGATCACATCAAGGTAAGATAAAGCTGGTTTAACCATAAGCATATCAGCGCCTTCTGCAAAATCCAGCTGCGCTTCCAGTAATGCTTCACGCGTGTTGGCCGGATTCATTTGATATGTTTTTTTATCACCAAATTTCGGTGCAGATTCGAGAGCATCGCGGAACGGACCGTAAAATGCGCTTGCATATTTCGCCGAGTATGACATAATGCTCACATTCGTAAAACCTTCGCGGTCGATCGTGTCACGTAAATATCCGATCCGGCCATCCATCATGTCGCTCGGACCTAAAATATCGGCGCCGGCTTTTGCTTGTGCTATGCCCATTTTGGCCAAAATTTCAACGGTAGCGTCATTAACAATTTCGCCGTTTTCAACCAATCCATCATGTCCGTCAGAACTGTAAGGATCCATGGCGATGTCGGTCATGATTACAAGATCAGGGAATTTTTCCTTGATCGCTGTGATTGCTTTCAGGTAAAAAGTATCCTCGTTATAACCTTCCGATGCGTATTTGTCTTTTTTAGTTTCGTGATAATTTGGGAAAAGGTCAATTGCACGAATTCCCAGATCAGTCACCTCTTTCAATTCTTCAAGAAGCGTATCCAAAGAAAAACGAAAAATTCCAGGCATTGATTTGATCTCAACTTTCTGGTTTGTGCCTTCCTGGATGAACATTGGAAATATAAAATCGGAGACCGAAAGTGTGGTTTCCTGTACCAAATCCCGTATTGCTGAGGATTTTCGGTTGCGTCTTGGGCGACGGTTTAAATAGATCATTTTATTATGGCGATCAGCTATCGGCTGTCGGCTGTCAGCTTAATGAATGAATAAACTTATTACACAGAGAACCACAGAGAAATAAATTGAGTTTCACGGAGATAAATTTTGTGATTATTACGTCTTTTATCCAACCATCAATTTAAAACCTTCGCCATGTAAATTCATAATCTGGATAGAGGCGTCTTCTTTAAAATGTTTACGCAGTTTGGTGATATAAACATCCATACTTCGTGCATTGAAATAGGAATCATCACCCCAAATGGTTTTCAAAGCAAAACTGCGGCTGATAGGCTGGTTGATATTCTGGCAAAAAAGTTTTAGCAGCTCCGACTCTTTGCTGGTTAGCCGTGTGCCTTTTTCATCAAGCACTAACTGGTGGTGATTGTAATCAAACGTATAATTTCCAATTTGAAATACAGTGCTTTTTTCTTCTTCCGGCAAATCGGATTGTTTTCTATATCGCCTTAAAATGGCTTCGATTCTTAATATAAGTTCCTCTCTGTCAAACGGTTTGGTGACATAATCATCCGCGCCTGAGCGAAATCCCTGCATCGTATCTTCCTTCATGGATTTGGCCGTCAGGAAAATAATGGGCACATCACGGCCCGTCATTCTTACTTCTTTCGCCAAAGAAAAACCATCTTTCTTCGGCATCATGACGTCAAAAATGCAAAGGTCATATTGATTATCCACAAAACATTGCCAGCCTTTCTGTCCGTCTGTGGCAAGATCGGTCCGATATCCCTTGTCAATAAGATATTCCTGGAGCAATTCTCCTAAATTGGTGTCGTCTTCAACGAGTAAGAGGTTGGGCATTTTTCGTGGCTATATGATTAGAAATTAGTCTTCTTCCGCTTGCTAATCAAATACTGCATAATTTGCCAAAATGTGGCAGTAATGTTACAATTGGAATGCAGCATAAAACTAACGAACTTTCGGAGCAAAGAAACCTTCAAAAATCATAATATATGTTAAAAATTATTGTGTGGATCGTCGCCGTGCTTGCGGTACTAGTCGTTGTATATTTGGCCGGACCAAAAGTAACGCCCACAATACCAGATCCTAAGCTTCCAATTGTAACACAGAATCTGACAGAACTCGAAGCGGAAATCAATCGTTCGGAAGCGGCTGTGAAGGATATGAAAAGAGACAACCAGGCTCGTATTGTCTGGGCAGACAGCTCGAAAAAGGAAAAGACTCCATATAGCATCGTTTACATTCACGGCTTCGGAGCCAGCTGGGCAGAAGGAGAACCAATTCATAGAAATCTGGCAAAAAGATATGGTGCCAACTTATATCTTTCCCGGATGCACGATGCAGGTATCAGCGATTCAAATGCTTTTGATGACCTAACGCCTGATAATTTTATTGCTGGTGCAAAACGTGCACTTGCGATTGGAAAAGCCTTGGGAGACAGCGTTATTATTGTCGGAACTTCTGCCGGAGGTTTGTTGACCGTATATCTGGCTTCCACAAATCCGGATCTGAAAGGGATTGTACTTTATTCTCCGTGCATGGCTGTTGCTTCTCCGGCTTTGAAACTTATTACCGGACCCTGGGGGAAACAAATTCTGCACGGTATCATGGGCGACCGCCGAAAATCAGCTGACACAATTCCTGAACGCGCGAATTTCTGGCTGCAAAGTTATCATACCAATGGACTTTTAGCTTTACAGGAAACCATTGATGCAGTTGCCAAGCCGGAAGTATATGAAAAGGTAAAAGTGCCGGTTTTTTTGGCTTACTATTATAAAAATGAAGAAGAGCAGGATAAAGTTGTTTCGGTGAAAGCGATGCTGGATATGTTTCCCAAATTAGGAACACCTGCCAATTTGAAAGTAGAAAAGGCATTTCCAAACAGTGGAGATCACGTGATCGGATCTTATCTGCGCTCCAAAGATGTCGAGGGAGTTTATAAAGCCACGGAACAGTTTCTGGAAGAAAAGCTGGGACTGAAACCAGTAGAAACCGCTCAGAAATAACCTTGTCATCAAATAACCAGATGTTTGGGAATATAAAAGAATGTGGTTTAAGCGATCAAAATTTTGTTACTTTGTCGGCCAAAAAGGGCGTTAACTCGTAATTAACAATAAAGGAAATCATGGCATACGGTTTATTAAAAGGAAAAAGAGGGATAATATCCGGCGCGTTGGATGAAAATTCAATTGCCTGGAAAGTTGCGCTGAAAGCAAAGGAAGAAGGAGCTACATTCACGTTGACAAACGCACCAATCGCTATGCGTATGGGCGCTATCAACGAATTGGCCAAAGTTTGTGATGCGCAAATTATTCCTGCGGATGCCACTTCAGTTGAAGATATTGAAAAACTATATACCCAGTCGATGGACGTATTGGGCGGAAAAGTGGATTTTGTTTTGCACTCGATCGGTATGAGCGCAAACATCCGTAAAGGAAAAGAATACGGCGACTTGAACTACGACTGGTACTTGAAGAGTCTTGATGTTTCGTCACTTTCTCTTCACAAATTTTTGCAGGTTGCAGAAAAACTGGACGCGATTAACGAATGGGGTTCTGTTGTTGCTTTGTCATACATTGCTGCACAACGTACTTATCCGTTCTACACGGATATGGCGGAAGCAAAAGCAATGTTGGAAAGTATTGCGCGCAGTTTCGGATACCGTTATGGAAAAGCGAAAAATGTTCGTGTAAATACAATTTCTCAATCGCCAACTAAAACTACGGCAGGTTCAGGAATCGGTGGATTTGATGCATTTTATGAATTTGCAGACAAAATGAGTCCGCTGGGAAATGCGACGGCTGATGATTGTGCAAACTATACAATCTCTCTTTTCTCTGACTTGACACGTATGGTTACGATGCAAAATCTTTTCCATGATGGCGGTTATTCTTCAACTGGAATCTCGGAAGAATTGGTTCAAATGATTCAGAATCAAAACAAAGCTGACTAGATTTCAGGTTTGTTTTTTAATAAAAATTGAAAAAATCCCTCCAAAACTATTCGTTCTGGAGGGATTTTTGTGTGTTAATAAAATAATTAAACCGTCCATCCCGTTTGGCGTTGTATGGTTATGACGATCTGAGTAGTTTCGTTACGTAAATCCAGAGCTATGAATTTTCTTAAAAATCCCCCGATTCTCATGCATTCTCCGTCAAAAATCAAATATGCTGTTCTTTCAGGGCTTGTTTTTCTGATTGCTGCCTGTGGCGGTGAAAAGGAAAAAGCAGCAGCCATTCCGGATGCGCCGACATATACCCTGATCTTTTTGGATAAAACACAAAGTGTCAATGTCAACAAGGCGTATGTGAATGAAAAATACCGCCAGACGCTGACTAATGTCATGGAAACCAACATGAAGAATAAGGGCGATAAGCTGGAAGTTTATTTTATTCATGAAAATACATCTCAGGCACGTGCCTTATCACTGACAATCCGAAGCGAAAAGGAAGTGAACGAAAGCGCGAATGCGACCGACCGAGAGGCCATTGAAACCGCTTTTCAACTTTCTTTACAAAGAGAAAAAAGCATTTTCCTGAGACAATTACTATTGAAACTGAATCAGCAAAATACTGGCTCATCAAATCAATCAACAGATATTTGGGCAAGTTTGCCGGTTATTGCCAAAGCTGGTGAAAGTGGAGCGCAGGTTAGTGTTTACTATTTCAGTGATATGATTGAAAGCGTAAAAGGTGCCGACCGCCGTGATTTTCATAAACAACCACCGGTATCCGATGCGCAGGCGGAAGACGAGGCAAAATCTGACGTTAAAAAACTGGAACAATATGCGATTGGTTCTCCACAGGTTACAATCGTGTCTCCTTTTGAAGCCACAGCTTCATCCAAAGAAAATAATCCGCATGTAACGCATTACTGGCAAACACTTTTCCAGGAGTTGGGTGGAGTTAGTGTGGAAGAATTATAGTAATTCCTATTTCATGGAAATATTTTGGAATAACCGAAGATTTATTTTGGTTATTCCAAAAAGTACGTATATTTAAGAAACTTATATAACACTTAATTGTGTATCTTAAATTACTTATTAGCCATGAAAATTTTACCCACTCTTTTGCCCTTTTTTTTCCTTATTTCCTGCGTAGCAAAAAAAGACCAGTACCAGGAAAGTCTTGCTATGAATGTCGATCTTACGGCGCTTCCTTCACCTCAGCCTTCGCAAAAAGCTTCTCCAAATGAGGATGTCAATGTTACTAAGGATGTTGATTTCATTAAAAATGCTCCGGCTAAGAAACTTATTAAAGATGGATTTGTAGAATTTGAAACCTCGGATATTGAAAAAGCCAGGGCGCAGATCATGAATGCCTCTGCTGCAAATGGTGCTTATATTGCATCTGACAAGCAGAATAGTTCGGAAGATAAAATTAGTTATACCTTAATAGTAAGGATTCCAGCGTCTAAATTCGACTCATTTTTGAATTCTGCAACCAAAGACGTTCGCTATTTTAATCATAAACAAATCGATGTAAAAGATGTAACAGCCGAATATTTTGATGTTGAAACCAGGCTTAAAACCAAAAAGGAAATAGAATTACGCTATCGGGAATTGCTCAAAAAGGCATCTACAATAAAAGATATTTTAAGTATTGAAACAGAACTTGGTACCATCCGTACAGAAATAGAATCTGCCGAAGGACAGTTAAAACTTCAGGCCGATCAGGTTCAATATTCCACACTTCGGATCGAATTTTACAAAATCACCTCCACTCCTGCCGTATTTACGTATCAGCTTAGTTCTGCTTTTTCAAAGGGCTGGGAAAATCTGCTTACGATAGTGATCCTTGCAGTTGATGTCTGGCCGTTTATTTTTCTTGGGGTTGGGTTGTGGTTTGGGTTTAGGAAAGTTGTAAAGAGGGAATCAGTGAAGGAGGAAACTGATGTGACGATATGATGAAACTGGCAAATACAGAGGTGGACAACTTTCTGATGATATCAAGAGACAACAGATATTTTTCCCTCAAAAACCAACAATCGTCCTCAAATTCTCTGCCTCATCGAAAATTGCTAAAACCGGAATTTGAAAGCCTTCAACAACAAAGCTTGTTACAAGGCCCTGAGAAGATTTAAAAATAAGATCATAAACACCGCCTTTAAGATGGTATTGTTCCAATGTCTGATTTTCAGGATCAATAATCCAGTATTCTTCTATTTTGTGGGATTGATAGTCTTTAAATTTTACGCCTCGGTCTCGTACTTCCGTTGAGTCTGACAGGATTTCTATGACAAGATCAGGAGCTGGAAAAAGTGTTTGGTTTTCAGTAAAACCTGAAGACTTTTCTTTTTTGAAAAAACAGATATCCGGTTCGTAATCATTTCTGGTGAGTGTTATCATTATTTTTTCAATACCGACAAAACCTAAGTTATGCTTAACCGAATAAATATTGAGCAGTTGTGCTAGAAGCAGTGACGCCTGATTATGTTTTTTCTTAACCGGAGAATGAATAATAATTTCTCCATTGATAAACTCAACTTTTTCCTGTTCAGTAATATCATTGTAAAATTGTACTCTTTTTTCTCTCTCTCTGTTTAATATAGATTGAGCTTCTTGAAGCAGGAAGTATGCATCAGGTTCATTTAATATCTCAGAAAGGATGCGATTGCTCATAATAATCAAATGTCTTCTATTCAAAAATAATAAAAAATTACCAGTTTCCAGGAAATGAGTTAACTTATTATCACCCAGCCCAATTCTCCCGATCCAGACTCCGATACTGAATTGCCTCAGCCAAATGTTCAACTCTTATATCATCACTCCCAGCCAAATCGGCGATGGTGCGGGAAACTTTCAGGATTCTGTCATAAGCACGAGCGGATAATCCAAGTCTGTCCATAGCCGTGCGTAAAAGTGCTGTTCCGGCTGTTTCAATCGTACAGATTTTCTTTACCATTTCCGGTGGCATCATCGCATTGGAATAAATCTCTTTGTTGTCTTTAAACCGTTCCGTTTGTCTTTCCCGTGCCTTAATTACCCGTTCCCGAATTTGTGCACTACTTTCTGATTTTCGGGTTGATGCGATTTGGTCAAAGGTAACAGGTGTAACTTCTACGTGAAGATCAATCCGGTCCAGAAGCGGTCCGCTGATCTTGTTTAAGTATTTTTGAACAACGCCGGGCCCGCAAACACATTCTTTATCCGGATGATTGTAATAACCACACGGACACGGATTCATGCTGGCAATCAGCATAAAATTTGCCGGAAATTCTACCGTCATTTTCGCTCTTGAAATACTAACTTTTCTTTCCTCAAGGGGTTGTCGCATCACTTCTAAAACCGTCCTTTTAAACTCAGGAAGTTCGTCCAGAAAAAGTATTCCGTTATGCGCCAATGAGATTTCTCCCGGTTGAGGAAAACCACCTCCGCCAACCAAAGCTGCATCGCTGATACTATGATGCGGCGCACGATATGGTCGTCTGGAAACCAGCGCGGCGTTAGTACCTAATTTGCCGGCAACCGAATGGATTTTAGTCGTTTCCAAAGCTTCGGGCAAACTTAGCGGTGGAAGAATACTTGGAATCCGTTTCGCCAGCATGGTTTTCCCTGCACCCGGAGGTCCGATCATAATGGCATTATGTCCGCCGGCTGCGGCTATTTCCAAAGCCCGTTTTATATTTTCCTGTCCCTGAACATGTTCAAAGTCAGCGTCATATTCATTTTGTGTGGTAAAGAATAAATCCCTGGTATCTACAAAAAGCGGCTCAATCGCGCTTTTTCCTTCAAAAAAAGCAATGGCTTCTTCTAACGTTTCGACAGGAATTACATCAATATTATTAACAATGGCTGCTTCCCGTGCATTTTCAGCGGGTAAAACAAAACCTTTAAAACCTTGTTTTCTGACTTCAATCGCTATGGGTAAAACACCTTTTATAGGCCGGAGTTTTCCATCGAGCGATAACTCTCCCATAATCACATAATCTTTCAGATTGTGAACAGTAGAAATTTGTTCGGAAGATTCCAGGATACAAAGTGCTATCGGAAGGTCATAAGCAGATCCCTCTTTTCGAATGTCGGCGGGTGCCATATTCACAACCACTTTTTGCCTCGGCATTTTGTAATTGAAGTATTTTAGAGAAGCCTCAACGCGATGTTCACTTTCTTTTACTGCACTATCAGCAAGTCCGACAATGTGAAAATGCATGCCTTGCCCCACCTGAACTTCAATCGTTATCATTTTGGCATTCACGCCGTAAACCGCACTTCCGAAAGTTTTTGCAAGCATAATACTGGTTTTAATTTTAATAGTGTGTGGAAGTCAGCAGACAAACCTTTCCAAAATTAACAGGTTTTTACATAACCTGATACATCATTATCAAGATAAGCGGAGTTGAAAATCTTGTTATTCCTAATTTGATTAAAATCGGATAAAAAGATAATGGAAAACGTCATTGTGGTTGAATAAACATTAAATTTAGCATTGAAACACCGTCCTTAGCCAGGATTTTTTTAATTTATTCATACTCCTATTCCCATGACAAAGTATTTATTCGCAGCATTTATTTTTCTCTTTTCAAGGGAAAATGTCTTTTCACAAAAAAAATCAAGTGTACTTTCCGGTAAAATAATTTGTGTCGATGCAGGTCATGGAGGTACTGCGCTAACGGATAGTTATCGGGTCGGTCCGGGCGGAGAACGTGAAGAATGGATCAATTTACGCGTTGCCAAACTTTTGCAAAAAATGCTGGAGGAAAAAGGAGCAAAGGTTTTTATGACCAGAACCACGGATGATACCATTGCATTATGGCGACGGGCAAAAGTTGCAATGGATAACAAAGCGGATCTTTTTGTTTCAATTCATCACAATGCCACCGCTGATCCAAAAGTTGATTTCCCGATTATTTATTTTCATGGAAATTCAAGTGAAAATTTGGCGGGCGTTGCGTTGGGAAAAGAATTGGCTACTACAATTACAAAAAGTTTATTCAAAGGAAATAGTCCGGTTTCCGTAGCTTCTGATTTCAGTATTTTTCCAAAAGCCGGAGCGCAGGTTTTAAGAGGAACCTATGGAATTCCAGCGGTATTGGCCGAAGCGGCATTTTTCTCAAATCCGGAGGAAGAGCAAAAATTGAAACAGGAAGATTATAACAGAAAAGAAGCAGCAGCATACACCGAAGCACTGGAAGCATTTTTCAGTAAACCAATTCCAAAAATAATTCCGAAAAATTCATTGGTTACGGTTCCTACGTTTCTGGTTTTTGAAGAAGCTGCGCGTATGAATGAAATCGCCCGTCGCTGGCATCAGGATTTTCTGGATGGACAGGCTTTAATGAAAAATACGGATACAACTTCGCTGCGTCAGGCTTACGATTTATTTACGCGTTCCGCACGCTCATTTCCGGATTCCTACATTGCCGCAGATTGTCACGCCAACAGAGCTCTTTTGTTAAGATTGATGGGTAAAAAGGAAGAAGCCAGAGAGGAAGAAAAAAGGGTTCGCGAATTTTATGTCAGATTTGCGGTCAAAAAGTAGAATTTATTTAACGTGAATTTCCATAATGCCTTTGAAGGATAACCTTTATCGGCATAAATTTTGAAAAAAGGTGCTCCGTAAGTTTTTTATATGCCTGGGTTCACGACAATAACGACTTTGTACCACGACAAACGATTGTAAGACAAGCTTTTAGGAAATAAATCTGACCAGTGATCTTCTATTTGTTGGTAGTAATGCTTAATCGTTTCGTGTGATCCTAAGTGAAAACAGATTAAAATAGTTATTATTTCTGAGTCAGTCATGGATAAAGCCCTATTTCTATATCGCTTTTTCTCCGTTCACCTAAATATGCTTTGATTCTTTGATTCGTAACTCAAATTCTTTGCAAAAATCGTTTAGGGCACAAAGTACCTCAGCAACTTTATCTTTTGAAAACATGGATAAATATTGGTTAAATATTTGAATTTCAAATATTTAAATAGCCAAATTTCGCCATGTTTTATAACATACAAGTCAAATTTTTATCCTGAATTTAGGTTATTTTAACTTGTCTTCAGCTAGTTTGCCTAAATAGTAGCCAAAATTCAGCTCAAGGTCACCCGGCTGCTGGAAACCCATTTCTCCCAGCTTACTCCATAGGATTTGAACATTAGGATTTTGAGATAATTCAGTATAGTGGGATAGTGATTCATCGATCTCGTGTGGATTAGGGCCACCGCCTGAACGTCTATTGACAATGGCTTTCGTTGTTGCTATAGCACCTGCCTCATAGCTGGCAATTCTTATAGCCAAGCCGTTTACAAAATCATCCAACTGATCGTCCGGTAAAGCGCGGTTGATCCAGCCGTATAAAGCCGCAGTATCTGCATCGAAATCATCGCCTCCTATCACGATTTCCAGCGCTCTCGAGCGACCTACCAGTGAGGGAAGGTATTCAAGTGCACCTCCGCCGGCAATCACGCCGCAGCCAACTTCTATCTGGCCGAAAAAAGCTTTTTCCTTACTTGCAAACCGCATATCGCAGGCCAACAGGAATTCAGAACCATTGCCGCGGGCACGGCCACGTACTGACGCAATACTGACCACAGGTGAATTGTGAAGTCGGTTGGAAATGTCAGTCCACTGATTCACGCCGTATTTACCACTCACCTTAGGGACTTCCGAACCCCTCATCACATCATAGTGGGCGATAAAATAATTTTTGTCTGAGCTGTCAAACACGATGACCTTAACTTCCTTATCGGCGTCCAGCTCATCCATTAAGCGCGACATACCGTCGATCATTTCAGGGTCCAGTAGGTTCAGTGGGGGGTTGTCCAGAGTGATCCTCCAGAATGCCGGTGTATGTTTTGTAATGATGATGGGCGCATTTTCCATCCTTACTATGGATAACGGTGTAGGTAACTGTTTCATTTGTCCTTTTTTTATTTAATTATGTAATGAATATAAAATAAGTTTTGTCTACCTACATGAAGGTAGACAAAATTGACAAAATTTTTTAAATTATACTATTTCTCAGGTGATCCAAAGTCTCCTCGAAATGAACTGCACCACGCAGTCTGCCCATCTGCAAAGATCCTGCTAAGGTGCTCAGCCAGGCCGACGCCATTGCCTCGGGAGTTCCCTTGAATCTGAATTCGCCTGACGCTAAACCATCTTTAAAGGTTTCAGACAGCCATTGGGCAATTTTTTCAATGTAAACATTGACTGCAGTCTGCAGCTTTTCCGGGATATCTTCATAAGAAGAACCAAAGGTTCCAATGATGCACAGTTTCATGCCGTCGTTGAAATACTGCTGGTACAGATCCAGGATGTAATCTGTTCTTTTAAGCGGAGACTCTAAATTCCAGTTTTTGATCTTATCATTAAAATCGGAACTATCACTTTCTATTACAGCAACACCAAGATCTTCTTTGGCAGGAAAGTAGTGATGAATCGAACTGTTTTTAATGCCGATGAGGACGGCAATCTGTTTGTAATTAAAGGAATGATAGCCGATATGCTGAATAATATCACGGCTCAATTCAATGATTTTATCCCTGTTGCTTTCTGTTGCCATCTGTTACGTAATTCTACGCAAATATAACTACATTCATGTAGATAGAGTGTTATCTTTCTGTAATATCTGACAAGAATAATAAAAGAGATTTTAAAACCATTTTGTAAAATTGGATCCATAATTATACAAAGGAGCTGTCGTGGTAACCCAAACCTCCCCAAACTTCAGGTGCTATGAATCTATTCATCGTCTAAGAATTTTTTTGTGGTAAAATTGTGATCCGTAATTTCTACCGATATCTATAGCCTGACCTAATCGATTACATACATTTTTAAGATAGTATAGTGTACGTTTTGACAAAAAGACGACACCGTTTTACATATGGTTCTTTAATATGTTTAGATAACGCGGCCCTTCGAAATGATTATTATGGCATTAGTGTCCATCATAAAGGCCGTAATGAAATAACTTTTCCGCAGTTTCTAAATCGGAGAGTGAGGCCTTGCTATCTTAGGCGGTTCAGTATAACGAATTATATCCTCTTCCTAATCAAATACAAGATTTTGAAAAATTGAAATATCAGGTTAGCGCGGCAACTTGTCAATTCCAGTTCCAATTCTGGCATAATATCAAACTGGACGTCATATTTTTAAAGCAAAAGACTTGCACAAAACCGGACACAGGAAATGTTTAGAGAAAAACTCTTTTCTAAACTTGTCTCAATTTGGGGCAGTCTGTACATCCCTAAATTTAATATTAAAAAAGTCTTTTAAATCTTTCACTCAACCACCGCCGAAACACAAATATAAGTCGGGATAATTCCTGTGCTTCTGATGCGAACTTCTGCATCAATGGCCTGCGTATTGCCGGTGAGTACCAACGCAGTATCCAATCCGAATTTATTACCACCCAAAATATCCGTATGCAGCGTATCACCTACCATCAGAATATCTCTTTTGCTCACGTTTGGGTAATTTTTGATATGCTGATAGGCGAAAATAAACATTTGCGGGTCTGGTTTTCCAAAGCGGATAAATTGTCTGCCAATGGTATCTTCAATCATTTTTGCCAAAGCGCCTACTGCAATTGAAAGTCGTGTTTTTGACGCCGGATACGTTTTATCTGTATTGGCTACAATTACCGGAATGTTACGTTTCCGCAATAAATTCAACGTTTTTGTCAAATCAGTATTCCAGTCAAAACCTTCGTCGTCTAGAAAAACAAGTGCGTTAACATCTTCAACATTGCTCAAATCAAGCTCGCGGATAGACAGTGTTTTTATCTGATCTGTGCCAATATAATGGGCAGAGTTTTCTGTCCCAAGATAGGCAACAACACCGTTTCTAACTTTTAAATCGAGGTATTCACGTGCTAACATTCCGGATGAAATGATACGGTCGGGTGTGACATCATCGATTCCCAGTTTTACATAAGACTGCGCCAATTGTTCAGGACTTCTGGAAGCGTCGTTTGTAACAACGTAAAAATCTTTTCCCGTTTCTTTCAGATAAGCGAATGTGTTTTCAATTCCGGGGATTAAGCCGTTATAAGTTTTTAGTACGCCAAATGCATCAAAAAATATAACTTCGTACTTGGATAGTACGGATTTGAAGTTGTCTAGAATCATGAATTTGGTGTCTTGGTTTTTCTCTATTTATCTACGACCGCTTTTTTCTTTTCAATTTTTGGTTCTGATTTAATACCCAGATGATTTAGGATTTTTTCAGGATCAAAAGTATCAATTGAAGGAAAATAAAGCTCGTAAGCTTCCCTCTGCAATTTGGTGGAGTAAGTTCTATGAAAAAAGTATTTTCCGTATTTTATTACATAATTAAGAATAAAAAAACGATAGGCTTCCTTCATAAACCGCACTTCATTTTCCGAAAGCGGATATACTTTGTGGTATTCTTCCAGGAAAATCATAAACCGGTCTTCCATCAGCGGCGTGATGAGATAACTGAAAACCGTACGGTCGCCAACATTAGAAACAACCCTGCTGAAAAAGTAAAAATCCAGAATCCGGGAAGACACCCGGAACCAGTCATAATCCCAGCGGGAAAATAAATGCTGATCTTCGGTAACTGAGAAATTTCCTATATTCCAGTCTACAAAAACCGGCATCATATCAAAATTGATGACACCTAGTTTATTGATATTCTTCAAAAATGTTTCGCACTGGTCTTTAAGAAAATCCACGTGCATCCGATGCTCGTATTGTCCCGCTTCAGTGTCCAGAATATCCTGCAAATGATAAATATCGGTTCTTAATTTTTTCGAAGATTTTGGAAGCGATTTCCCCACACGGAAGCAGGCAAGATGGAATTTTGCCATTTCCCGACCAAGTTTCCGGATATGTTCCTCATCCAGTCTTTTTGGCATCCGGTGCATCGCACGGATCGGATTATAAAATACAACCCAGGTATCGAGAAAATCTTCCTGATAACGATAGGTATAAACCTGGTTATTTTTCAGCAGCGATTTTGCCAGAACATTCTCAAAAGGGTAAAGTAAATTGTTGGAAGCGGCCTGAATGATCCGGTGGTCTTCCTTGAAATGTTCATATTTCCCAAAATAGGAAAGCTTGGCAATAACAATATCATCGTTGTCCAGCGTAACCCGGAAAACGTGATTGGTAGAAACTTTGGCACTTATATCTTCAACCAATTTAATGGAAATAGAATCATCAAATCCCGCCCACGCTTTTTCTATGATGGCCGGATAGTCTTTTATACGCATGAAATTACTTAATTTTTTAGTTAGATTGTTGATAGAATCGGGTACTTTTTAGTGATAAAGTGTTACAAAGTTAACAACTTCGACGATACAATTTACGTCAGGCGCTTTTACTGGCGGTACTTAGAAATGTTAAAATATTGAGTTTCAGCAGAAAAAGGAATTGAAATTCTGCGTTACTTCTTTAACATAGAATTTAACATTATTTTTGTGTCGAAACTTACCATTTAATATTTTGTATTTTTTCTACTTTTCCCGCTTTTTGATCCGTCTGGCGCTGCCAATTTTCCTTCGCCGGATCTTTGTTGTTAATTTCGATCAAGTACCAAACAGTGGTCCGTTGCTATTGGCATCCAATCATCCTGATTCATTTTTTGATGCATTAGTGATCGGTGCAACGCTGCGTCAACCGATTTTTACGCTTGCCCGTGGTGATGCTTTTAAAAAACCTGCGGTGGCATTCTGGTTAAGACAAATCAATCTGATTCCGGTTTTTCGGGGTTCGGAAGGTCGACAAGCCGTTTTGAGTCTGGATGTTACGACGAAGGAAAGTCTGGATGCCATGAAAAACGGCAATACTGTAATTATCTTTTCAGAAGGCGTTTGTGTGAATGAGTGGAAACTTCGTCCGCTTGGAAAAGGTACTGCGAGAATGGCGCATCAGGCCTGGTTTGGCGAAAGTAATCTGAAAGAAATGCAGGTAATTCCAATCGGGATGAATTATGAACATTACCGGGGAACCGGAAAACGTATGGCGATTCGCTTCGGTGATGCGATTCATCATACTGATATCAAGACTAATCCGGAAGATTATGAAAAGTGGCTTCGGGAATTTAATGAGATTCTTCAATTTAAAATGAATCAGGAAATTTTGACCATTCCTGAAACGGCAACAAAAGAAGAACGGAAATCAGCGTTCAACAATTTCTTCGGACCGAATTCGATTCCATCAAAAGGCAACTTTTTGTTACAGGGATTAGGCTGGTTTGGCCGACTTATTCACCGTCCGATTTATCATGCTTTTGACAAAAAAGTATCTAAAATTACAGCGAGATCTGTTTTTTATGATTCAGCTTTGTTTGGATTGCTGTTATATATTTATCCGTTAATTGTTCTTTTAATAGCAGCTATTGTTGGGATTTTTGCTGGATTTAAAGTGGCGCTTGGGGTATTTGCTGCTTTGCCGATTTTAGCCTGGCTTGGAAATCGTTATCGGTAATATTCCAATATTTTGGTAAGATAAAATGCTCTGATAATTTCTATAATTGAAACATCAGAGCATTTTTATTTTATTATAAAACGATATTGTCTGCTAGTTTTTCACACGATTCAATCCCATCATTTTCAACATCCAATCCGGCAATGGTTTTTGATGTTTTCTCTTTTGAATATCAAGGAACCAGCCAATTTTTTTCAGGATCGGAAGTTTATGTGTTTCAACCATTTCGATTAAAGTCCCGTCCGGATCTTCCACATAAGCAAAACGTCCGGCCGCCGATTCCATACCAAATGACGATTCGCTATCCACGGTAAATGGATAACCCTGCGCCTGAACTTTTGTTTTCAAAGTTGCAAGATCCAGCGCATCGAAGCACAAGTGAATATAACCGCAATCGCCCCAGTAACGGTTTTCGAAAAGTTTTTTAGGCTCACGATCAAGCGCCTGCAATAATTCGATCTGGATATTTCCTAAAAGTCGGCTGAAAGCGCCTTCCGGCGTAAAGTTTTTACGAAGCAAAACACGACGGAAACGTTGTCCCGGAATAGAAGTTGGCAAGTCATCAAAAACACCGGTTTTATCATAAACCACTTCCAGATTTTGAATCAGTGTCTGATAGAATAAAATCGATTTATGTATATCAGAAACACCAACTACAACACCTGCAACACCACCAACCGGTTTTCCGGTATTTTGAAACCAGGAAGTATCACTAGTAATCTGAAAAATATTTCCGTAAGGATCATTTCCCCAGAAACCCTCTCCTTCCGGCAGCGAAACCAATGGCCCAACGGTCTCTTTTGACTGCGCTTTTACCCAATCATGCGCTTTTTTTACATCCTGTGCTTTAAAGCGGATCGCATTAATTCCCAAATCTCCCAGTTCCGGTTTAAAACCCGAAGGCTGAGAAACACGGCTTGTAAATGACCAAATTTCCAATCCGCCGCCACCGGCCAGGTTTAGTGCCAATGCTGCATGTCGCTGATGTACAGTACCTCCGGTATAAGGAATCATCAATGGAGCTTCCGCTTTGTCGTCAAAAACCGGAACATCAAAACCCAGAATGCGGCGATACCATTGCCACGCTTCGGGTACATTTTGAACACCAAGACCAACTTGCTGAATTCCGGAAATAAGTGCAGCACTCATGAAAGGGAATATTTTTTAAAATTATGATAGAATAGATTCGAGCCTGAAACCTTTTTAAGATGGTCAAAGGAACCGCAATTTTACAAAATAAACAGGAAGTAAATGGCCAAATAGAAATAATTGATTGGAAGGAAGCAACTCTTCATAGAATTTTTTCCGTAGAGAATGTTTTGAGTACGATCTTTTTACAAAAAATTCATATACGTTGATTTTGGAAAATGACGTTCAGATAATGGGAACTTACACGCCCGTTCGCTGTTTGAAAAGTATGACCTTAACTCCTGACAATTATGATTTCACTGGTCTTGGTTTTTTTGACAAATATATGGACTCCGTTTTCTACGGAATTAGCAGCTCAACCGGTCCCGGTTACAACAAAAAATATAACTGCTGAGAAAACGAAATTCATTGTTTTTTCCGGCTCCGACTGGTGCAAAGGCTGTATCCAGTTCAGAAAAAAAGTTTTGAGCGATCCTGCTTTTGAAAAATTTGCCAATGAAAATCTTGACATTGTGGTCGCAGATTTTCCGCAAAGAACAAAACTTCCCAAAGACGTTATCGAGCAAAATGAAGCTTTGGCAGAAAAATATAATCCAAAAGGTGTTTTCCCTAATCTGGTCCTGATTTCTCCTGATGGGTCACATTCGGACATTATCCAATACTCGAACCAGACGCCGGAGGAATTTGTAAACGAATTGAAAAATCATTTGCAACGTTTAAATGAATGAGTTTCGGCTGGTTGAAAGGTTAATGGGTTCAGCTTTTGAACTGATTATTGTTGGTGATGACAAGTCAAGAGCGGAAAATCTTTTGCGGGAAGGAAGAGATGAAATAAAACGTTTGGAAAGATTACTTACCGAATTTGACGAATCGTCTTTTACTTCTCAGCTCAATTTAAATGCAGGAATAAAACCGGTGCGGGTTGACGCGGAAGTTTATGAACTGATCAAACGATGTGTCAACATTTCAAACCTAACCCAAGGTAGTTTTGATATTACGGTCGGGCCATTAAAAAAGTTATACAATTTTAAGAATGAGCAATTTGTTTATCCTGAAAAACATGCGGTAAAAAAGACGATTTCTTTAATTGGCTCGCAGCATATTTCTTTTCTGAGCGACAACTTTATTTTTCTTAAAAAGAAAGGAATGCATATAAGTTTTGCCGCGGTTGGAAAAGGTTACGCGGCAGATAAGGTAAAGCAGTTGTGGCTCTCGAAAGGCGTAAAAAACGCTGTAATCAATGCCAGCGGAGATTTAACCGTAATTGGAAAAAAATCGGAAGAAAAACCCTGGCAAATTGGTATTGCAAATCCGGACGCAGCGAGTGAAGTTTTGTGTTATTTGCCGATTGAAAATGCTTCGATCGCCACTTCCGGAGATTATGAGCAGTTTTTCATGCACAACGGAAAACGATATTCACATAATATTGATCCGATAACGGGGAAACCAGTGAGTGGTATAAAAAGCGTAACGGTCATCAGTCCGGGTGCTGAGTTGTGTGATGCGCTGGCAACGGCTGTTTATGTAATGGGCGTAGAAGTCGGTCTGCATTTTATAAACCAGCTTCCGCAAACGCATTGTTTAATAATTAATGACAAAAATAAAGTGTTTCCCTCACGAAACCTTAACTTTAAATATGCGGAAGAATAAACTATATATTTTGATTTTAGGCATCATGCTAATGCTTGGCGGATTCAGCTGCAAAGCTGTGAAACCCTATCAGCGCGTGTACCTCAATGATCCGGAAATGCAGATGGGAAGTAATTCAGGGAAGAAATTTGAGGAATACGTGGAAAGTATCCGTGAAGGTGATACGCCGGCTGCGGGTACAAAATCGAGTGGCGGCTGCGGATGTAATTAGCATATTATGAAAAGAAAATTTTTACTGGCAGGATTACTAAGTGTATTTTTATTAAAAGTAAGAGCTCAGTCTTCGGATAGTACCTATCAAAAAAATACTATTTCAAAAACGGATATTGAAGTCGTTTATTCGCATTATATTCAGAATGGACATAACTCTGCTGTTACCGGAGGAATTGGTACTGAAAAAATGACGGTTTATTCTCCATCTGTGCGGATTGCTCATACTTTTAAGGAATTCAATACAATACGTTTTGTAGGTGGTGCAGATGTAATCAGTTCTGCGTCAGTAGATAATATTGATTTTGTGATGTCATCTGCTTCCAGAAGGGATACTCGGTCTTATGGGACATTGAATTATCAGCGCCAATTAAAAAAGAAAGATATCAGGCTCGGGATCGGCTCCGGTTTTTCTATCGAATCTGACTATATGTCAATTCCGGTTTTCCTTTCTGCCGACTATGTTAATCCTTCAAAAACCAGAACTTTTTCTATTGATTTACAAGCCTATTTTGATGATTTAAGATGGGGAAGACTGGATCCGGATTATTACCATGCGGTGAAATTGATATATCCTGTTGAGCTTCGGTATAAAAAGTGGTTCGATAATTATCGGCGGGATTCTTATAACGTAAAGCTCGGTTTTACTCAGTCCATAAATCCACGACTTGTACTCGGCATTTTTCCTGAATTCGCTTACCAAAAAGGATTATTATCAACTTCTTTCCATCGGGTTTATTTTAACAATGATTCGTTGAAAGTTGAAAACCTGCCGGGTGATCGTTTTAAATTTCCTGCCAGCGTAAGATTAAATTATTTTATGGGAAGCCGGACAATCCTGAAATTGAATTATGGTTTCTATTGGGATAGTTTTGATATTCTGGGCAATAGTATTGAATTGGAAGCGGCGGTTAAACTTTCACCGCAATGGACAATCGCTCCGTTTTTCAGGTATTACAAACAGTCTGGTTCTGAATATTTTAAGCCTTACAAACAACATGATATTTCTGAAAAATATTATACGTCTGATTACGACTTGTCTTCTTTTCAAACTTATAAGCCGGGAATTAATTTGAGATTTTTACCTTCTCAATATTTAACAAAGAGAATTTCCTTCGATGAGTTAAATTTGCGCTATACATATTTCCACAGATCGAACGGCCTGAATGCGCACATTATTACTTTGGCCCTTAAATTTGGCAGAGAAAAAAGGTCATTCCGGGATATGGAGTAACTTTTGTTTAATCGATGGATATACAAATCATCATTTTTTTGACATTATACCCAATATTTTATATCTTAAAGCTTGATTTTCAAAATAATATATTAAATTATTTGAATTCTCACGCATCCATAAGGCGCTCATCTTCGTATATTTGATGAGCATTGTATTTTTTTATTGAAATTTTTAGAATGACTCAGTCCGTAGTTTTAGCACCCATTACCGAAAGTTTACCAGAGTTTATTAATTCAGGGCAGTATTCAAAAGTAATCGTAATAGCCGATAACAATACACGCAAGTACTGTTATTCATTGATTAAGCCTCTTTTGGGGAAACATAAACTTGTGACAGTGCCAAGCGGTGAAAAGCATAAAGTGTTGGCCACATGCGAAACCATTTGGGAATCCATGACCGATGCTGAACTTGACAGACATGCGTTGGTGATCAATATTGGTGGTGGTGTGATAGGGGATATGGGAGGATTTTGTGCGGCAGTATATAAACGGGGAATAGATTTTATACAGATACCAACAACACTGCTTTCACAGGTTGATGCCAGTGTAGGTGGGAAATTAGGAATTGATTTTCAGGGATTTAAAAATCATTTAGGTGTTTTTAACATTCCAAAAAGTGTATTAATTGATCCGTTTTTTCTTAAAACATTACCTGAAAGAGAGATCCGTTCGGGATTTGCTGAGATCATCAAACATTGCCTGATTGCAGATGGAGAAAAGTGGAAAGTGATACGTCAGAATGATTTTGAAGAACAAAACTGGGCCGATCTTATTGCACATTCGGTAAAGATCAAACAGGATATTGTAAATCAGGATCCGACAGAAAAAGGATTAAGAAAGATTTTGAATTTCGGACATACACTTGGCCACGCTGTTGAAACATATTTCCTTGGAAAAAGTGAAAATGAAAGATTATATCACGGTGAAGCGATTGCAGTAGGTATGATCATGGAAAGTTATCTTTCCTTTAAAAGAGGTCTGATTGATCAGAAAACATTGATTGATATTGAGGAATTTATCTTTGCTACTTATGGCAGAGTTTTGATTAAAGAAACTGATGTTGAAGCAGTTATAGCTTTGACACGACAAGACAAAAAGAACAGAGGAAGCGAGATTCGTTTTTCTCTTCTGGAAGGTACCGGAAAATGTGGGTATGACATTGTGGTTTCCGTTCCGGAAATGCGTAAAGCAATAGCTTATTATATGGGATAGATCTGGTGACAGGACGGCATAAGCTATTGATTAGTGGGTTTTCAATATTAGAGTGAATAATATCTATTTATAACCTGACAAAATGAATTGCTTATGCTGAAGTCTATTAAACCTTATTATGCCGCTTTATTAGTGATATTGATATTAGCGGGTTGCTCGGGTGGTCGTAAAGTGTTTGTTGAACACGACTACAGTTATGAAACAAATTTTAAAGATTATTCTTCCTATACCTTTCTGGAATGTGAGCGGGATACAAACAATCTTTGTACAGAAATTTACGAGGCCATTCGTCGCCAGATGCAGGTAAGAGGCTACAAGCTTACCGCGGATAAACCAACCTTATTGGTAAATTATGGTATTTTTTATGATAACCTTCGCTATCAGGGTTACATGCAGCCGGTGATAAAAAACTGGGTGGATACAGAAAATGATGGTTTCAGGTATGAGCCTATAAAATATGCCCTGGATAAAGGAACATTGATCGTTTCATTAATTGATGCCGAGAGTGATCAGGTGGTCTGGAGAGGTTATGCATCCGGAATTTTCAAAGGTGTTGAAAATTCGAATAATCATTACCGAAGTGTCGTAAGAAGGATTTTTGACCAGTATCCGCTTTTTGCCAAAGGATATGATCCGAGACGATATAGCGAAGCCGTAGGAAGATAATTTCTTCGGAATATAAAAAATGAGCCTGCTGATAAGTTCAGCAGGCTCATTTTATTTAATATTCAGAGTTGTTGATGCCGTTGTGCGTAGTGTTCTTCGAACACTGCGTACTTGAAATAAAATACCGTTTGTAACGGTATTAAAATGAAAAAGCTCCTTGCTGCTTAAAAACGCTTACCGTTACAAACGGTAAATTATTGAAAATTCGTAGTTTAAACTACGAACAACGATTTTTATCTTAATTTCAAAGTTGCCAATGTCATGATGGCCAAAATAATTCCAACTACCCAAAAGCGGGTTACAATTTTCGCTTCATGTATACCTTTTTTTTGATAATGATGATGAAGCGGGGACATCAGTAAAATCCGCCTGCCTTCTCCGAACCTCTTTTTCGTATATTTAAAATAGCTGACCTGCATGATTACGGATATATTCTCGGCAAGAAATATGCCGCATACAATTGGAATCATTAGTTCTTTTCTGATAGCAAGTGCCAAAACAGCGATAACTCCTCCAAGCATCAAACTTCCTGTGTCTCCCATGAAAACCTGTGCAGGATAGGCATTATACCAGAGAAATCCCACACATGCCCCGACAAAAGCAGCACAGAAAATTACCAGCTCTCCTGAATTCGGAATGTACATAATGTTCAGATACTGAGAGAATTTAGTATTACCTGAAAGATAAGCAAGAACCCCAAAGGTAAGTGCAATAATCCCTGAAACACCAGCGGCAAGACCGTCGATTCCATCTGTAATATTCGCTCCGTTAGAAACTGCTGTAATGATGAAAATGGCTATAATCGTATAGATCACCCAAGTATATTCTTCCGGAAGCCAGCCAAAAAGCAAAGTCCGGTAATCAAATTCATTATTTTTTGAAAATGGAAGTGTTGTTACCATCGGGTGAACAATATCCCGGTAACGCTGCACCTCACCAAGCGAAGAGCTTAATAATGGCTGATCGTAAATACGGATCTTGACATGATCATTGAAAGAAAGTGTTAACCCAACAATCAGTCCAAGTCCAACCTGGCCAACAATTTTAAATCTGCCGTGAAGTCCGTCTTTATTATTTTTGAATTTTTTAAGATAGTCATCAACGAAACCAATCATACCAGTCCATATAGCCGTTATGATCAACAAAACAATGTAAACGTTAGAAAGCTTGGCGAATAATAATACCGGAATGAGCAGCGAAGCAAGAATAATAAATCCCCCCATCGTTGGCGTTCCGGATTTTTCCATTTGTCCTTCCAAACCCAGGTCACGGATGGATTCGCCTACCTGCTGTCTGCGAAGAAAGCTGATAATCCATTTTCCATAAGTTGCCGCTATGAAAAGCGATAATACGGTCGCCCCAAGTGCACGGAAAGAAATATATTGAAATACGCCGGCTCCGGGTATATTAAATTGCTTGTCGAGATAGTCGAATAGATAATAGAGCATGTAAAATCGTGATTAGCACTTGCAAAGTTGCCTTTTTCTTGCAGACTACGCAAAGGAGGCTTGTATTTTTATTCTTTTTGGGAATGAAAAGTTAAAAACGCTTCTCTCAACACCTGCCTGTCGTCAAAATCATGTTTCACACCGCGGATATCCTGATAAGTTTCATGACCTTTTCCAGCGATCAAAATAATGTCTTCCGGATTCGCTTCCGCCACAGCTTTAAGAATCGCTTCATGACGATCCGGGATGACGGATGTATTTTTATATTTCAGAGGTGGAACACCTTTCAGCATCTGATCCAGGATATCCTGTGGATCTTCGTAACGTGGGTTATCAGAAGTAAGAATTACCCTTGTGCTTAAATTACAAGCAATTTCGGCCATTTTAGGCCTTTTTTCAGCATCACGATTTCCACCACAGCCTACAATCGTAATCACCTGCTCATTTCCGTGACGTAAATGTGCTATCGTTTGAAGAACATTTTCCAGCGCATCCGGCGTGTGGGCATAATCCACGATACCAACAATATTGTCAGCCGAATGAATTTGTTCAAATCTTCCCGGAGGACTGTTAAGATTTGAAAGTGCGGTCAAAACTTCTTCCGGCATTTCTCCCAAAGCCAATGCGGCGCCATAAACAGAAAGCAGATTGTAAGCATTGAATCGACCAATAACCCGAAACCAGACTTCCTGATTATTGATTTCCATATGCATTCCGGTGAGCGTATCGGAAAGAATTTTTCCGTGATACGTCGCCACAGTTTGCAGAGAATATGTTTCGATCCTCGCTTTGGTATTTTGCACCATTACTGAACCACGGCGGTCATCAATATTTACAAGCGCAAAAGCGCTTTTTGGTAACTGATCAAAAAAGCCTTTTTTTGCCTTGATGTAATTATCGAATGTTTTATGAAAATCGAGATGGTCGTGGGTAATGTTGGTGAAAATTCCACCTGCAAATTTCAAACCTGTAATCCGGTGCTGCGCTACGGAATGAGAACTAACTTCCATAAAAACATGCGAACATCCTTTTTCCAGCATTAACGCTAACAGTTCATTAAGCGCAACGGCGTCAGGCGTGGTATGCGTGGAAGGAATAACTTCGTCTTCAATCTGATTTTGAACCGTTGAAAGTAAGCCGCAACGGTAACCGAGTGCACGGAAAAGCTGGAAAAGAAAGGTGGCAACGGAAGTTTTTCCATTCGTACCCGTAACGCCAACAAGCGTTAATTTTTTAGAAGGCTGATCGTAAAAAGAAGCAGCCATATAACCCATTGCCTCAGCGGAATCAATAACCTGAATGTAGGAAACACCTTCACGCAATGTTTTTGGTAATTCTTCACAAAGAATGGCAACAGCACCCAGGTCAGCTGCAGTATCCATAAATTGATGCCCGTCTACTTGTGTACCACGTAAAGCGACAAATAAACTTCCCGGCATAACCCGGCGGGAATCAATTATAATTTTATTGACAACAACATTTTCAGACCCGTGGATTACTACATCCGGGATTCCACTAACAAGGCTATTAATTGGTTTTTGAATACTTTCCATAAATGGATTTTACTGTAATGTTAACAGGATCGTTTTAAGTCCGCTTTTATTGTTACCTGGGGGAAGCGATTGGTCCACGACTTTCCCGGAACCTTTAAAGGTTACCCGGAAACCTTTATTTTCCAAAATATACAAGGCATCCCGCATCGGCATTCCCTGCAAATCCGGAACATCTTTGGACTCAATATTTTGTGATTTCCATTTTGTTTTATTTCTGGCAATTACGGAACCCGCTGTATACTCCTGGGCATCTTCCGGCAAAGGAGCGAGTTTTAATTCTTCCCCGATCACTTTTAAATCAGAAGTTCTTCCTGCCCATCTTACCAGTTTATCTTCACCGCTGGTTGTGTCCTTTTGTGTTTTTTGGATACTTACATCATGCGCGTAAATGCGGTCGGCAACTTCTTTAAAAACCGGCGCGGCTACACTTCCCGCATAAAGCTGATAATTTTCTTTGGCACCGCGAGGTGTATCAATGATAACGATGCAGCTGTATTTAGGTTTATTGGCAGGAAAATAACCTGCAAAAGACGTATAGTATTTACCCGCGGTATGAATTCCATTAATCAATTTTTGGGCAGTTCCGGTTTTTCCTGCAATTCTGTAAAGATCAGTTTTGATATTTTTCGCAGAACCGTGTTCCACCACACCTTCCAGCATAATTTTTATTTTACGTAAAGTTTCCGGAGAACAAATCGGCTTTTCCGAAACATAAGGCAAGATTTTATCTTCAACTTTTTCTGCATTCCGAATTTCCCTTACCACCATCGGCCTTACCCAATAGCCGTCGTTTGCAACAGCATTATACATGGCAAGCGTCTGAAGAGGTGTCATTCGCATTTCATATCCGTACGACATGAAAGTCAGCGAATAATTGTTCCATGTTTTTGATGAGCGATTTTTGATGTAAGGAGGATTTTCTCCTTTCATATGAATGCCCGTCGGTTCAGTCAGGTGAAATTGTTTCAGATACCCAAGATACTTATCCGGTTTAGAGAAGAAATAACGCTGCATAAGCAAATGAACACCAATATTGGACGATTTTTCAAAAACCTGGGCGGCTGTTAAAATACCATGTCCACCTCTTTTGGAATCATTAATGGAAAGTCCTCTGAAACGGATGGAACCTGTTCCGGTATTAACAGTAACCTTATTGGGATCCATCTTGGTTTCCTCCAAAAGCGCCATCATCGTTGGCAGCTTGAATGTTGAACCGGGATCAGTACTTCCTGCCAGTGCGTAATTAAAAACTTCCTCGTATTTATCATCCGGACGTTTTGTCAAATTAGCCATGGCACGGATTTCCCCCGTTGCCACTTCCATGACAATTACACAACCAAAATCTGCCTGCGCCTCGGTCAATTTCCTTCTCAGTGCAATTTCTGCCATATCCTGAAAAGTCATATCCAGCGTTGTGTAGATGTCCTTTCCGGTTTCAGGTTGAATATTCAAATTGTCGCCAACAGGAATTTTTATGCCGCCTTCAACCAGTTCAACCCAGTTTATTCCGTCTTTTCCTTCCAGTTTTTTGTCAAAACTTGCTTCAATTCCGATATAACCGCGGCCACTTTTTGGATCCGTTCCACCAATCGTCCGGTCAGCCATCGGACTGAAAGGTTTGTAGCGTTTGTATATCATTTCAAACTTTCCTCCCCCACCCTTTTTTGCACGAGCGAAGAATGGCCACTCCTTTACTTTCTCCCTTTCGAGGTATCCAATTTCTTTATTTTTTAATCTTAAATATCGTTTGTTTTTACTTTTTCGATACCTGATCAGTTTATCTCTATATCCGTCAAAAGTATTTTCACCAAAATTCTTAACAAGTAATCTGGCAAGCTGATCTACATTATCATAAAAATAGGTTGAGTCGGCCACTTTCGTGTCAAATCCAACATAATAATAGGGTAATGAAGTAGCCAGCAAACTGCCGTCGCTTGAAAAAATACTACCGCGCATAGCCGGGATTGTATCCAGTTTCAGGTCATTTTTTTCTGCATATTCGGCCCAGGTTTTGCCTTTAAATTTGGCATAATACTGAACCTGAATAAGTTTAACGAAAACCATAATGGCAAAAGCAATCAAAAACAGAGCTACTATACGAGCCCGGTAAATCAGTGCTTTTTTATTATTCTGGCCGCTGTCTGTATCGCTTTTCATACCGATGTTACAATAATGGAATGAAGTGTGTTATTCGTTTCTGATAATAATTTTCTTTGGCGGATTCAGGTTTTCTTCCAGTCCATCCGGTTTTACCTTTTCTATGACCACGGATTGTTTTCCGCTTTTTTCATATTCCGCCTGGATAGAAGTGTATTCTGCCCGTAAATCTTCAACCTCTTTTTTTAGTTTGATACTGCTTCTGACATACTCCTCAGACTGGAAACCGATTCTCTCATAAATCACCAAAAGAATCACAATCCACCCGAAGTAATAGAAATATTTAACCGGAACGCGTTCTTCTTTTCCAGGCAATTTGTCGCCAAAAACTTTATCCAGCGGGAAAAATTTATTCAACCAGTTAAAAAGACTGTATTCCCGGCGTCGTTTTGGCGGTTGGTCAGGTGTTGGTTTAGGTCTTCTTTTATTTTCAGCCATGTTTTTTACAACAGTATGTGTTATTAAAAATCATTTGTCATAATTTGGTTTCAGTATCTGGATTATGTCACCCCCTTGGGGTTTGAAAATCCAATCGGAACAATGTTTTTCTATAATAATGTCATCCCTTCGGGATTTTTATATCACCAATTCCGAAGGGATAAATTTGTTTTTATAACGGCATCATTAATCTGTCTAGGCTATGTCTTTTTATTATACTGGCATCTTTTCGAAATTTCTGATATCAATAATCCCGGAGGGATGACAGTATTGTAGAACCTGGAATATCAGCTTAGCATAAACCCTGAAAGGGTGAAATAACCGAAATCATGCTTCGCTTATTCACTTATTTACACACTATTTCTAAACCACCGGTAACTCCGCAATCCTCAATTTCGCACTTCTCGCACGTGGATTTCTTGCCACTTCTTCCGGTGTCGCTTCAATCGGTTTTCTGGTAATGCTTTTTAGCGGTTTAAGCTCATTACCATAAAAATCCTTTTCAACTTCCCCGTCAAATTTTCCTTTTTGGATGAAGTTTTTAACCGGTCTGTCTTCCAGCGAATGATACGACATGACTACCAGCCTTCCACCAGGTTTTAGTACTTCCGGAACCTGCATTAAAAATTCTTCAAGCACTTTCATTTCATCGTTTACCTCAATCCGTAGTGCCTGGAAAACCTGCGCAAAATATTTATTTTCGCGATGTTTCGGCGCATAACGCATCAATATTCCTTTCAGATCATTTATCGTTTCAATAGGTGCATTATGTCTTGACGAAAATATTGCTTCCGCGGCCGTACGCGCATTGGTAACTTCTCCATAGCGACTCAGAATCGATTGTAATTCCGTAGCCGAACGCACATTCAAAACTTCCCGCGCGGTTTTTTCATTACTCGGGTTCATCCGCATATCCAGATCCGCATCAAAACGTGTTGAAAACCCACGTGCAGGCGTATTGATCTGATGTGACGAAACGCCAAGATCAGCCAGAATACCGTCCACTTTTTCAGCTTTATGTAATTTCAAATATCTTTTTATATGTCTGAAATTCGCTGCTATAAAGGTAAATCTCGGATCGTCTTTCCATTCTGCTGCATTTGCCCCAGCATCAGGATCCTGGTCAAAAACCAAAAGTCGTCCGGTCGTTAATTTTTCTAAAATCGCCCGTGAATGTCCTCCACCACCAAACGTAACATCTACGTAGGTTCCGTCAGGACGAATATTCAATCCATCCAGACATTCGGACAGCATTACAGGTTCATGATATGTACTTGGAAGATCCATTTATTAAAAGCAACGTAGATAGGAACTATTTCTTGCCAACAGGCCGTTACAAACTTAGCAATTTTCAATGGTACGAGTTGCGCTTAAGGAGGGATTTAATTTTCTTGTCACACCTGTAATTCTATATTAATAAATTGAATATGAGAGCAATAAAATTCATAATTACGCTTTTTGCCGGTATAAGTATCTGGGGCTGTCAGTCTTCCACAGATTCTTCGGTGAAACCCGGAACCTGGCGCGCTACCTTGACCCGTGACGGACAAACACTTCCGTTCATTCTTGACTTTGCACAAAACGCTGATGGTAAAACTTATACCGTCTATTCTGTTAATGGAAATGAACGTTTAAAGCTCGACAGTGCCTATTTTGAGAAAGATTCTTTGCACATTCCGATGCAGCTTTTCGATTTTGAAATTACAGCTTCGGTAGATGGAGAAAAATTGACAGGTGTTTATAAAAGACTAGATGGAAAAACCGTAACGGGTTCTCTGCCATTTCAGGCCACTTTTGGAGCAAATTATCGGTTTTTCAAAGAGGAAGCTTTGGAAGGTATTAAAAACGTTACCGGGAAATATGCGACCATTTTCAAAAATGAAATAACAAAAGATTCAACCGAAGCCGTTGGAAATTTCACACAAAAAGGAAGTATCGTTGAAGGTTCGTTTTTAACGCCAACCGGTGATTATCGTTTTCTTAGTGGAAATGTAAAAGGCGATAGTTTGTATTTATCGACTTTCGACGGCTCAAATGCTTATTTAATAAAGGCCGCGATCCTGAAAGATGGTGTTTTGAAAGGTGCGATGTGGTCCGGAATTAAAGGCTACAAAACATTTACATCGATTTTAAATGAAAATGCAAAATTACCGGATGCCACCAAACTGACTTATATGAAACCGGGCTCTGAAACGGTTGATTTTACATTTCCGGATGCTGATGGAAAAGCTTTGTCTTTCAAAGACCCTCGATTTCAGGGCAAACCTGTAATCATTCAGATTTTGGGTTCATGGTGCCCGAATTGTATGGATGAAACAAATTTCATAGCGCCCTGGTACAAGAAAAATAAAGACCGTGGAGTAGAAGTAATCGGTCTTGCTTTTGAGCATTCGGCAGATCTTGCAGTTTCGGCTCCAAAATTGAAAAGAATGGTCAGCCGCTTTGGAATTGAATATCCAGTGCTTTTAGCAGGTACAAATACGGATGAAGCAACAGCAAAAGCGTTGCCGATGCTGAACAAAGTAATGTCCTATCCAACGACGATTTTTGTTGATAAAAAAGGAAAAGTGCGAGAAATTCACACCGGATTTTCTGGTCCGGGAACAGGTAAATATTATGATGAGTTTGTAACAGATTTCAATCAATTGATGGACAAACTGATTAGCGAGAAATAAATAAATTACACGCATCGGGCTTCCAAAACCTGATGCGTTTTTTTATGCAACAAAATTAGTATGCTTGCATAATATTAATTTGATTTATTACATTTGTAAACGTTACATCACTGACACCTACCAATCTAAAAGATGCGCAAGGAAAAGACAATTGACTTCCAGATTAAGTGGGCATGGCATTCCATTTCCAGGATGTATAACGCTTACGCAGCCCGGTTTGATACGACAATGGCGGTTGGTTATGTGTTATTAAACATTGATTTAGAGCACGGTACGCCGGCAACTAAAATTGCGCCATTGTTGGGTATGGAGCCAAGGAGCCTGGTCAGAATGCTGAAAAATCTGGAAGAAAAAGGTTTGATCGTTCGTGAAGTGGATGAAAACGATAAGCGATTTGTAAGAATTGTTTTGACGGATTTAGGAAAAGAGAAAAGAGAACTTTCACGTGAGGGCGTACTGTCATTCAATACAATGATCAGGGATAAAATTCCGCTTGATAAACTCGTTGTATTTTTTGATGTGATAAAAGATATAAACCGTCTGGTTGAAGAGGAAAATCAAAAACTCAAAGCCGGTGAGATAGAAGACGAATTTTAAATCCCTGACTATTCGTTTGGACATTTTGCCAAAAGCTAATAGCCAACAGCTAAAACCTTAATTAAAATAATGAATCGTTCAATTCGTAAAGTAGCCGTTTTGGGCTCCGGTATTATGGGGTCGCGTATTGCATGCCATTTTGCCAATATTGGAGTAGAAGTTTTACTATTGGATATTGTTCCAAAAGAAGCCAGTGACGCTGAAAAAGCAAAAGGATTGACAACGGAGCATCCAGCTGTCCGCAATAGAATTGTTAACGATTCTTTCCAGCAAACCTTAAAAGCGACGCCGGCTGCACTTTACAGCCCTGCTTTTGCTTCAAGGGTGAAACTTGGCAATTTTGATGATAATTTAAAAGATATCAGCAACTACGACTGGGTGATTGAAGTGGTTGTAGAGCGACTTGATATCAAGAAAAGTTTATATGAAAAAGTGGACGCGCTTCGTAAACCCGGAACGCTGATCACTTCCAATACATCCGGAATTCCTATCCATTTAATGGCGGAAGGCCGTAGTGAAGACTTTAAAAAGAATTTTTGCGGAACGCATTTTTTCAATCCGCCGCGTTATTTAAGATTACTGGAAATTATCCCGACAGCAGAAACAGATAAATCAGTCATTGATTTTCTGATGCATTATGGTGATTTATTTTTAGGTAAAACCACAGTATTATGTAAAGACACACCTGGTTTTATCGCAAACCGCCTTGGAATTTTTGCCTTAATCCAAACCATTCGTGTAGCCGAAGAAATGGGTTTGTCGGTGGATGAGGTTGACAAACTGACCGGCCCGGTTGTTGGTCGTCCGAAATCCGGAACTTACCGTTTGTCTGACGTTGTCGGATTGGATACTACTGTTCATGTAGCAGCGAATTTATACGCTTCGGGCGAAGGAACGGATGAATCCCGTGATGCTTTTGTATTACCTGAAATCATGCAGAAAACGTATGATAACAAATGGCTGGGAGATAAAACCGGTCAGGGTTTTTACAAAAAGGTAAAAGACGACAAAGGAAAATCAGTCATCCTGGCGCTGGATTTTCAGACATTGGAATACAAACCTTCCGAAAAAGTGAAATTTGCTACTTTGGAAGGCACAAAAGCAATCAGCGATGTAGCCAAACGTTTCAGTGTTCTTTTAGCCGGAAAAGATAAAGCCGGAGAATTTTACAGAAGAACTTTTGCTGATTGTTTCAAATACGCTACGTTCAGAATTCCTGAAATTTCGGATGAAATTTTCCGGATTGACCAAGCAATTTGTGCAGGTTTTGGATGGCAGTTAGGCTTGTTTGAAACCTGGGATGCGATTGGCGTAAAAAGCATGCTGGGCATTATGGAAGAGCTTAGTGCAAAACCGGCCGCCTGGGTTTATGAAATGCTGGAAGCCGGAAATGAGTCTTTTTATAAAGTTGAAAATGGTAAAAAACTTTATTATGATATTCCTTCCAAATCGTACAAAGTTATTCCGGGTCAGGAAAGTTTTATTATTTTAAGTAACCTTACAAATAATATTGTCTGGAAAAATGCCGGTGCAAATCTGTATGATATCGGTGATGGAATCCTGAATCTGGAATTCAAATCCAAAATGAATACCATGGGCTCCGAAGTCATTGAAGGAATTCAGAAAAGTATAAGTCTGGCGGAAAAAGAATACCGCGGACTGGTGATTGGAAATGAATCAAGCGAGGCGTTTTCCGCAGGAGCCAATCTGGCTATGCTTTTCATGTTTGCGATTGAACAGGAATTTGACGAAATCAATATGGTCATCGCGCAATTCCAGCAAACGATGATGCGTGCGCGTTATTCTTCCATTCCAGTTGTCACTGCGCCTCATACTATTGCGCTGGGTGGTGGTTGTGAGCTCAATCTTCATGCTGATAAAGTGGTTGCCCATGCTGAAACTTACATCGGTTTGGTGGAATTTGGTGTTGGACTTATTCCTGCCGGTGGCGGAACCAAAGAAATGGCACTGAGATGTTCGGACATGTATCAGGCAGGAGACACAGAATTAAATATTCTCCAAACTGCTTTTATGAACATTGCCCAGGCGAAAGTCTCGACTTCTGCGTATGATGCGAAGGCAATGAATTATTTCCAGGACAAAGACCAGATTGTGCTGAACCGCAGCCGTTTGTTAGCAGAAGCAAAACAGGCAGCGATTGATCTGGCTGATAACGGTTATACACAGCCAAAACAAAGAAGTGACATAAAAGTACAGGGAAAAGCAGGAATGGCACTTTTCATGGCGGGTATTGCCCAAATGAAAATAGCGAATTACATCAGTGAACATGACGCGAAAATTGCCAACAAACTTGCTTATGTCATCAATGGCGGTGATTTAAGTTCTGCACAAAATGTAACAGAACAATATCTTCTGGATCTGGAAAGAGAAGCGTTTTTATCACTTTGCGGGGAGAAGAAAACGCTGGAAAGAATGCAGGGACTTTTAAATGGAGGTAAGCCGCCAAGAAATTAATCACGCAAGCCAGCGACTTGGATTGCCGGTTTTGTCAAAAAGCGTATTAGAAAGTTGTCCGATATAGTGGTTCTGCTTGTTTTCGAAGTTTAAATCTTTCAAAATAAGCAGAACTTCTTCTTTTGTCACTTTCCGGTATTTCGGGTTCATCGTTCCGCCAAATTCTCCCGCTTTTGCGGTAGGTTCCCATTGATATTGCGGGTTAACGAGACTGCCGCGCGGGGCCATAATAGGCGGTGGCGAATCACTTCCACGGAAGTCAAGATTGGCGGGATGATCCAGACCAAGACTGTGCCCAAATTCATGTGCTGCGGTGGTGGAAGTACCCAGATTATCACTAGTAAGCCAATGTCCAACGTTGTCTCCTATTCCATAACCCATGAAAGATCTGGTAATGCGATTTTCATTTTCAATCCGGATAAAGTTATTTTTATAGTTGAAGTTCACGGCAGCCCGCATCATAGCTTCACTCGTTGAAATAATTTTAAACCCGACAGAGAATAAAACTTTCATTTGTTTTCCATTGAATTCAACAAAAACTTCCGGCTCATTATACATCCGGTTTATTTCATCAATTATTTTATTTCCTGTTTCCTCAGTTGCCTGAGAACCATATAAATACAATCTTGAAATAATTTCAATCTGGTTTTTTTCAAACTGAGGAGTTGCAATCGCGGCCATTTAATGTGTGTATTTTTGATTAATATTTGTATTTATTACAAATTAGTTTGAAAAGTCTATAAATTAGTAGAGTAAGTAGGATATTTTTTAAAATTGTGGTTTCTTGGCGATTACCTGATTGTATCATCTATTTTGTTTATGACAAATTAATGAATAAAAAGCAGTTATCTTTTGTTATGTCTAATTAGGTTTAGGTTAATCCAGAAGTTACATGGATAAGATAGGTTATCAGATCCGGTAAATTTTTAAAGGCGAAATTTTAGTATACTTATCAACAATGATATCAAAGAAAGCAAAGTACGCTCTGAAGGCGCTTAAAGTATTGGCGGAACAGTTTGGAAAAGGACCTGTTCTGATTTCATACATCGCGGAAAAAGAAAGAATTCCAAAGAAATTTCTGGAAGCAATTCTGCTGGATCTGAGAAATAACGGCGTATTACAAAGCCAGAAGGGAAAAGGCGGAGGATATCTGCTGAGAATCCCTCCAAGTGAAGTCAGTTTTTCAAAAGTTCTCAGGATCATCGACGGCCCGATTGCTCCGGCACTATGTGTTTCTATGTTTTTTTACGGACGATGTGAAGACTGTAAAGATGAAGAAACTTGCAGTCTGCGTACAGTATTGGAAAAATGGAGAGATGCGAACCTTGCCGTTCTGGACCAGACTACACTTAGCGATTTATTGCAGCAAGGTACGGGAGAACATCTGCTTGCTGTTGAGTCGTAAGCCGGTCTTTTCTTACAAATAATTTTATATCATTCTTGTCTGACACCAGCGTATAATGCTGATGGACGAAATTTGCGAGCGCGGGGAAATTTTCAATTCCCTGCGTTTTTTTATCCTGTACCCACAAACTGTTTTTACCAACCGCATCCAGAATTACAACTGGTTTGGTTCTGTTCAGATCGCTCAGATAACGGCTTAGATATTTTTCCTGCAAGGGATGTTTAAATATGGAGCGTTCGGAGTGGTTTTCTGCTGTCCCCTGTGCCAACTGCGCCTCAACGTAATATTGACATTGCCATCCCCAGACGGTCATATAATCGCCCGGTTTTGTAAATTTTTTCAATTCTTTCACAACCGGATTTTCTGCCAGTTTATTGGCTCCTCCTATGGACTCAAAACTATTGAGTCTGTGTTCTCTTCTATAATTTATCGCATCATTTCCTACAAACCAGAATAGCAGTAATACGGAAAAAACTGTAAACCAGTTATAACGTTTTGAAGTACCATATGCCGCCAGCAATATCCATGGATAAATACAAAAATTAAGATAATGGATAAAAGTATTGCCTGATTTTGTAGCTGCATAAATCCCCGCCAGTACCGACAAGATTAACGTAGCTGGCAAAACGAATTGGGTTTGGGACTTTTTACGTGAATTAGGAAGAAATGCATATACAATTCCCAAAATTATAGGAACAATCAATACGAGCGAATAAATCTTGAAATCAGGACTTAGCGTAATCAGATTGAACATTTGTACCGGAATAGACAGCCAGTTATTTTCACCAGCGTAAATTGCATTTCCGAGTAAATAAAAATCAATAAAATCACCGAAAACGTGATTTGCAGCAGCCCAAATGAATAACAGAACCGGAAAAGCAAGTCCTCCTGAAAGTAAAAACAATAGTGGCTTAATCTGTTTTGTTTTTTGGAAGAAATGATAACAAATCCAAATTGCAGCCAACACAATCACCATAGCCTGAGGCACCGATTGTAGTTTTGCAAAAGGCATCATTCCGGCTACTAAACCCAGAGTAAATGTAGAGGCAGAAGATAGACTTTTACTTTCTGTGATTTTAGAAAGTAACCAAATTATTGTCGCCAGAAGGAAAACCGGAAGCTGCTCACTTGAATAATGTACAAAATCCGTTTCCTGAGTAAAGGCCAGAAAAATAACAGGAGTGACGATTGCAATTCTGCTAAGCGTTTCTCCAAACCAGTTTCTCATGGCGAGAAAGACAAAAAGAAGAGCGCCAATGGTACAAAGCAAACCCATAACCCGGCCACTGGTATAATTAATTTGAAAGCCGAAAAGTTTGGGAACAACCAGCAGATAATTGTCTAACGGCCCGATTGTAGTTCCATCTACCGAACGCCAATAAACGGGATCTTCATACAGCGTAATGGCGTGGCTAAGCATCTGGCTTTCATCTGCATTGATTTCCCGGTTGAAAACGAGAACCGGCATACGCATGAAAACGAGCAGCAGAATTGACAGTATGAAAAATACTTTTGCCGGAATTATTTTATAAACAGCAGAAATAATAACGATTCCTGCAAGCAAATAACCAAGGAGCCAATATAGTGTGGGAGTACTGTCGAAAGTTACCATACGATCCTAGCTGATGGTATCTACTTTTTCTACAAAATCGCGATAATGTACTGCCGGAATAAAGTGTTGCTGAGAGCGATATTGCAACACCATAAACACCAGAAACAAAGAAATCAGAAAGGATTGCAGCATCAAAATAATTAATGTGCTGCCCAAAGTAGATGCCCAGCCCGGTGTTGCATTCCCGATCAGTTTCAAAAACAGAATTAAAATGATAAAAGCAACCGCAAGCCCGGACATGAATATCGAAAAAATCAGTATTCTTACAGCAGTGGTATCAACAAGAACAGAAATGGTACTCAATCCGTGTAAAACCAGCGAAACAAAATTCATCTTGCTTTCTCCTGCAAGACGTTTTGCCCGGTCGGTAAGAATTGAGTCGTAAGGAATTCTGGATTTGATAATGCCACCCGGATAATTGTTCCAGATTTCAGAAACACGTACCAGATTTTTTAATCTTTGCTTTGGAACCAGGCTGAAATTACCAAATGTGATAACCTTGCCGGTAAGAAGCTTGAACAGGTTCTTGTAAATAATATAGAAAAACCTGAAAATGAAATTTTCTGTACGCTTGTTTCGCTGTGCAAAAATAATCTTCCCGGGAACTTCTAATGACCTTTGAACCAGTTTGTTAATATCGGAAGGAGCATCTTCGCCATCTGCATCCATGACAATCACATTATCGCAATCGATATTTTCTGCAATGTAGGAAAGGCCGATTGCAATTGCTTTTTGATGACCAAGATTCCGGTAAAGACGTAAAACCTGAATGTCTTTTCCTCCAAAAGGAACGAATGGCTCCGTCCGGTCTTTAGAAGAACAATCATCAACCACCAGTAGAGATGAGTTTTTTAACACTGTCGGACTTAAATCTGTATTTATTTTTTGTATCAGCAGATTCAGAGCCTCCCAGTCGTTATACTGTGGAATAATGATTACAAAATTTTCAGGCATAGCAGTGATGAAAATAACCTCCGAACAAGTATAAGGGATTTTACTCGTTCGGAGGTTATAAAGACTAAGATATTATTTTACACTTGCCAATCTTGAAGATATGCCGTCGTGTATTTGTGTAAGCGTTTCTGTTAATCCAAATTCCCAATTCCAGCCCGGATAGTGTTCTTTAAATTTAGAAAGATCACTTACATACCAGATATGGTCACCGATACGGTTGGTTTCAGAATATGAATGGGATAATTTATTGCCTGTAATTTCTTCACACAATGCAATGGCTTCAATCATTGAGCAGTTTGCAAAACGACCGCCGCCTGCGTTGTAAACTTCGCCCGGACGAGGATTTTGGTAAAAATGCCAGAACATGTTTACAAGGTCATGGCTGTGAATGTTGTCACGAACCTGTTTCCCTTTGTATCCGAAAATCGTGTAGTGATTTCCAGTGATTGCACATTTCATCAAATAAGCAAGGAAACCATGAAGCTGAGCGCCTGAATGGTTAGGACCAGTAAGACATCCGCCACGGAAAACAGCTGTTTTCATTCCAAAATAACGGCCATATTCCTGCACCATAATATCAGCCGCTACTTTTGAAGCACCAAAGATGGAGTGTTTTGTATGGTCGATACTATGCTGTTCGTCAATTCCATTTTTGAAATATGGATGGCTTTCGTCAATTTCCCAACGTGTTTCCAACTCAACAAGAGGCAGATAGTTAGGATTATCACCGTAAACTTTATTCGTAGAAGTGAAAATGAACACAGCTTCGGGTGTGTGAAGACGTGTCATTTCAAGCATATTCAAAGTACCAACAGCATTAACGCCGAAGTCTGTGAAAGGCTCACGAGCGGCCCAGTCATGGCTTGGCTGTGCAGCTGCGTGGATGATCAGTTTAATATCAGAGCCGTATTCTTTGAAAATCGGTTCCAATTGGTTAACCTCACGAATATCAGCTGAATAGTGCTTGTAATTGGTGTAAGCAGATTCTATGCGGCTCTTGTTCCACGCTGTATTTCCATCAGCTCCGAAGAAATATTCACGTAAATTATTATCAACTCCAATTATTAAATCAAACTTGTCAGCTAAAAAAGCAACAGATTCACTTCCTATCAATCCGGCTGAACCGGTAACGAGCGCTATATTCATATTAAGCTAAAAATACGGTTTTTAAATCTGGTATTAAAATAATACTATATTTATGATGTGTATAATAAGACTGTAAAGTAAATTAAAATCGAACAATTATCCCAACCGCTTACTCAACTGAGATTGAAATTACCTCCCATTTTTTAATCATCGTAGGAAAACTGACTTATAAGTAACCAGAATATCAGGTGTTTATAAGAGTAATCAGCTCTTTAAGTTTAAATTCTCTTCCCGTGTTTAAACTTTTTTCAGATCCTGATATTAAACTTTGTAATAATAAAAGAGGTGTCTTTGATAAAATGAAGATGTCATGAAATAAGTTCAGACATATGAATTTTTATAACTGAGCTTAATGACAATGGTGAAAATCCTGCTTGCCATGAAACAAAACTTACGGTGATGGTATTGATTGACCAGCTGGGTAAAGGTAACTTTTAACTTTCGAATGCCTTTAAAAATTATATTTCAATCTTAATTTACAGAAGAAATGTAATTAATATTCAAAAGGAAATACACCAGGCAGAAATAAAAAAGATATCCTTCATATGAAGGATATCCTGTTATAAAATCAATTCTGTAAAAACAGATACTATTCTTTAATGTATGCACTACCAGAACCGCCATACAATTTTGCACGAATTGCGTTCACGCGTGGTTCAAGTGTAGGATCCGCAGTATATTTATTAGCCATTTGACGTGGTAAAGAATCTGGGCTTACACCGTAAACGTAGTCATTCTTGGCATTTAAGTCCTTCTGCTCTTTGTGGTTATATTTTTGATAGTCACAAGAAGACAACAATGCGATACATGCCACAAACGCGGCTATTTTACTAAATTTCATCTCTCTACTGGTTCATAGTAATACGCACAAAAATAACCGCCTTTTATATAACCACCAAATGGTTAGCAAACGAATTATCAAATTTTTAATCGTTCTAACTCACTTTGTACGAATTGCATCAATTCTGTAATGTAATTCTTGGAAAAGTCAAAAGGAATGTTGGCAGCCTGATAAATTTCCGTAATCGGAGCAGTATAACCCATTTTTAACGCATCAAGATATCCTTTCAATCCTTTTTCCGGATTCTCACGGTAGTTTTTCCAAACGCCGATTGCACCCAATTGTGCAATTCCGTATTCAATATAATAGAAAGGCACCTCATAAATATGAAGCTGACGCTGCCACAAATACTTTTGAAGATTTTCCAGTCCCGACCAATCCATTACCTTATCCGTAAACTGACTATAAATTTCAACCCAGGCTGTTGTACGTTCTTCGGCGGTATGTTCCGGATTTTCATACATCCAGTGCTGAAATTTATCAACCGTAGCAACCCATGGAAGCGTTTCAATAATAGATTCCAGATGCTGAATTTTTGCGCGACGAAGATCTGCATCGTTATCAAAAAACTCATCCCAGAAATCCATCGTAATTAATTCCATTGACATGGAAGCCAGTTCTGCAACTTCTGACGGTGTGTGTTTGAAAGAATTTAATGCCAAATCACGTGTCACAAGCGAATGCACCGCGTGGCCACCTTCATGCAAAAGTGTAACCATATCACGAAGATTGGAAGTTGCATTCATGAAAATAAATGGTACTCCAATTTCTTCCAGCGGATAATTATACCCGCCCGGTGCTTTTCCTTTTCTTGATTCCAGATCCAGATGTTTCATGTTTTTCATGATCTGAAGACAATTTCCAAGAAACGGATCCAGACGGCTGAAACAACGGATTGTTTTGTCAAGTAGCTCCTCTCCGCTTTCAAAAGGTTTTAATGGAGGCAATCCCTTTGGATCAACTTTTGTATCCCATGGGCGCAGCTGTTCAACATTCAAAGCTTCTTTACGGCTCGTTGCCATATCATTCAAAAGAGGCACAACTGCTTCTTTTACCGAATCATGAAAGTTGAAACAATCCTGAGGCGTATAATCAAAACGGCCCATAGCGGCAAACATATAATCCCGGTAGTTTGCAAAACCAGCATTTTTCCCAACCTGGTCACGAAGTGTTACAAGTTTATTTAAAAGCTCGTCGAGAACTTCATGATCCTGAAAACGTCTTTCCGCTATTGTCCGCCAGGCTTCCTCCCTAACCGAACGATCAGAAGATTGCAAACGGTCGGAAGCTTTTTGCAAAGTCATTTCTTCACCGTCCAGCGTCACCGTCATAGCGCCGGCAATGGCTCCGTAACGACGTTCCTCGGTTTGCATTTCCGTTTGCAGCGGAATGTTTTCCTCACGGAAAAGCTCTATGGCTTTTTTCATTCCGCGAATTGTAACGGCAAATCCCTGATCAGTCAACTCATTCAGGTATGGACTTTCCACTGCTTTTTTATCCAGCTCATTTCCATACTCAGCAAGTTTTGGCTGAATTTCTGTGATGAAAAATTGCAAAGCGTTGATCAGACCAGAATTAGCAGTATCGCAGGTTTGGCGGATATATCTCCACGCAAAGTTTTCAGATAAATAAGATTCAAGCTCACTTCTATCCAAAAGCCATTGACGAAGATCCGCAGCCGAATTGATTTCCCTGTCTTTTAAATTATCGTAAAAGGGTTGAAGATCATCCCATTTTTTAAGATCAAATTCTTCACCTATAAAAACCCTTTCAGAGCGGGCCAACGTCGTAGTTTCCTGATTTATCATGATACCTCGTGCGATTTTTTTGTCGTCCAAAGGTAATGTGTAAATGGCGTAAACTGCAACTTTGAAAAACGACTATCGCTGAGAATCGTCCTTTCTTTCCATAACGATTTTGGTATCTGAACTGCCTGTCCGGAATGAAGAAGTATTTTGCGCCAATCCGTCTCCATCTTTGATAATACGGCCCTGTCCGACTTCAATCATAGTATCGTCCGGATCATTTTTTTCTTTGATAACCAGTGCCGAGTAAAAATCCTTAATTCCGTCTGCTGTGATTTCACCCGAAAAGACCCTGATCTGCTTGGAAGTAACTGCTCCATCAACTACATCAAGTTCTGCGAAAATGGTAAATTTATTTCCTGCGCCGGCTATAAATCCTCCGATTCCGGTTCCGCTGGAAGTGTTCTGTTTTGTATCAATGGCAACAGATAAGGCTTCTTCATCCTGTTTTGATAATTTCACAGTAAGATCAGCAAATTCATAACCAACAGTATAAGAATCGCCATCATATGTACTTACAAGTGTATGCGGGGAAGAAATGTAAATGCCTTCCACATTTGGCGGTGTAATTCCTTCATTAATTGGCATGCCGCGTTTCCGGAGATCATCAATAATACTTTGCGGAACTATTGCCTGAATTTCAGCAGAAAATGCAGGACTTGCATCCTTGTCTTTTTTACAACTGGTAAGGCAGAATACTAACAAAACGAGTGCGGATAAGATCAGATTTTTCATTTGAAATTTTGTTTGATATGACCGAAATAGTTTGGGAAAAATGAATGAAATCCTTTCTGATTTGGAAGAGATTCACGAATTCTGTCCATTAAGTCGAAAAACGCATGTCAGAAGCAAACAACTGATAAAAAATTTCCGGGAAACGGCCGTTTTTACGTATATTTCCATTCCGAATTCGCACATACCATGCCATTTTTCCAAAAAATACTTTCTGATAATGTCCTGATAGAAGGCATCTTATCAAAAGACGGCTCGCTACGTTCTTTTGAAAATCGCCTTTATGAAAAATATGCTTACCTCATTCGCGAAGGTGTCTGGAAACACAAACTTTCTACCGATGAATGCTCCATTGCTTATTCTGATACAATTCTTACCATTATCGAAAACATTCAAAATGGACGCTTTGAAGGCCGTTCAGGACTGAAAACTTATCTCTATCAAATTTTTAATAACAAATGTGTTGACCTTATCCGAAAGAATGCGACTAATCGTCAGCAGGTTCATAAGGGAAGTACACTTGATGATTACATTAGCATACTTCCCGACGATACCCGAAGTATTGTGCAACAGCTTATAGATCAATACGATCTGGAAGTTTTGCATGAACGCCTGCGGGAATTGGGTGAAAAATGCCGGCAAATGTTGAAAGCATGGAGTGAAGGATTTATGGATCAGGAAATAGCGGTGGAGATGGACTACCAATCTGCCGCTGTTGTGAAGACCAGTCGTTTGCGTTGCATGGAAAAGTTAAGGGAAATGTATCTAAAAGGAATTAAAAAGGATAGTGGAAGAAAATAATAATGCCATGGAACAACGTATTGAGGATTATTTTGAAAGGCAGCTTTCCGTTGAAGAGAAAGAACGTTTTGAGGAAGAATTAAGGACAAATCCTGAACTGGCCGACTCGGTTGCTTTTTATTTATTGGTAAAACAAAGCGCGAAAGAAGATATCCGGGAAAAGATATTGGCAGAAAAACATGCTGAATGGCAGCAACTTTCGAAAAATCCTTCAAAAACCATTACCCGGCAACTTATGTACTATGCCGCCGCGGCGATTGTTCTGATTGCCTTTGGTTTGGGCTGGTTTTTCCTTAACTCCGGAATTAAGGAAAAAGAACAATTGGCAAATATCTATGTTGAGGAGAACTTTTCAACATTGAGTGTACACATGGATGGAAAAGCTGACAGTTTGCAACAGGCTATAAATGAATATAATAAGGGCAATTATCAAAAAACATCTTCCATTATTCAGGCAGTTTTAAAACGAGATCCTGAAAATGCGGAAGTTCAGAAAATCGCAGGAATTGTTTCGTTAAAACTGAAAAATTATGACAATGCGATAACCTATTTTCATCAATTGGGCGATCAAAAAAATCTGTTTTCAAATCCCGGAAGGTTTTATGAAGCCATTGCGCATTTGCAGCGAGGCTTGCCGGTTGATAAAAAAGTAGCAGATAACTTGTTGAATGAGGTGATAGATAGTAATTTAGAGGGGAAAGAGGAAGCGGTGAAATGGGTAAAATAAATAGTTTGTACTTACATCTGCAATATGAAATTTATGCCTTCTTTTAGAATCGTTGACGCTGACCGGAATCTTCTGGAATGTGATTACGAAAAGGATAATCCTAATGCTCTGGTCCTTGATTTCGGTAGAAGTCCTTCAAAGCGTTCACAGGAAAATGTTGACCTGGAAAAAAATGCAAAACAATGGGGCCTGCATCTTCCCGTTGCCAAAGCGCCTGACTTCAAAGACTTTTTTGTTTATGCTACACCAAAGCAAAAAATACTGGTTGTTTCAGCTTCCGGATATGAAGGCCGGGGATTGCTTAGAGAAAACAACTGGGTTGTTCTTACGTTCACACCTTTTGGTTTGAAAGATACGCTTCAATTGCCCGTGCGCGTGATACGGGTTAGTGAATGTGCAAATCCGAAGGAAGAGTTTGGTGTAGAATCTTACACTGTTTTGATTGAATGGCTTGACGACTATGACTTTGGCGTATTCGAAGTCAGTGAGAATACAGGAATTCTTTTTCAGCAGCAAGTTGAAAACCTCATTATTTGTGGAAAACCAAATGGGGATCCAGGCTCAATCCGTGATTTTACGGACACCGATTTTGTGGCTTTGGCCAGTGATTTTCCGGCCGTTTTAGGCACACCGTCTTTCGAATATCTCAATGATGATTCGGTTATTGTAAGTGTGATAGACACCGGACTTTGGTATAAACTGGAAGAGGAAACAAAGAGTTTGATAGGTAGCTATTTAAATTCTGATGCAAACGTTAGAAAATTTGATGTAGCCAAAATAGAGAAAATTGAATCTCAGAATGACCGTTTACGAGGAAATACCTGGGGATATTGCGCTGTAACTTCCTATCTGAGATCCTGCAAAGATTCTGACAATGTTTTTGATGCTGAATATAAAGCCAACACCGATTACGCAAATCTGGCTACAAGAACAAAGCTTGAAATTCTGAATAATCCTTATGATGATAACCGGGTTACTTCCTTAAATCCTACGAGAAGTGAAGGTCGCCATGGTTCTATAATTTCTGCGGTTATCAATCAACAGGGAAATGTACCTGTATTGCCGGTCAAAGCTTTTAACTGCGCAGGATGGGGCACAATCTACGATTTACTTTGTTCACTGAATTATGTGCTTGCTTGTAAAGAAGCAGGAATGAATATCCGGATCATCAATGCAAGTTTTGAAGGACGCTTAAATCCGGGTGGATATGAATTGCTGAAGAAAAAATTTGAGCAGCTTGAAAAAAATAAAATCTGGGTTGTGGCGGCGGCCGGAAATGAAGGGCAGGAATTGGTATTTGATGATTTCAACACAATGCCAAGTGCCACCGGTGTGGATGCTGTCAACGTTTTTCCAGCTTGTTTCAGTAAAATTTTCAACAACGTTATCACGGTTACCGACGTAAGTCCTTTTATTAAATTTGAGAGAAAAGATCTTAATAACAGGGATTTGTCTTATGCAAAAGTCAACCTGAACGAGCGTATCAAAAAAGATCTTAACCTGGATTTAGACCTGTATGACTGGTTTTCAGGGTATCATTTCAATGGAAATTATTCTACTGAATTTGTTAATGCTGCCGTAGTCAGTGCTTATCCTTCGCCTTCGGACGGGAAACCTTTGCACGGAACTTCTTTCGCTGTGAGCTATTTCTCTGGGAAACTGGCAGAATATCTGACAACAAATCCTATTGAGCCGTCGGATGCCGCAACCAGACAAAGTGTGATTGATGCAATCACCGAAAGCACGCTGGAATTGTCGGGACGAATAAAAAATGGAGCGCTTCTAAAAATGGATAATGGGCCATTATTTTGACCCTTCGTGATCCAATATTTTTTTCAATACCAATGTTCAGGCAACTCATTTTTTTTCTGGTCATTTTATTTTTCAATATAGAGGGAAGAGCACAATGTCGCTCTTCCCAAATTTTTTTTGAGGACCTGTCTAAAATAACAGCAGGAAATCCGGACAGTATCCAGCAGATCAAACTTGAAAAATGGCTGGCAAACTGGGAAAAATGTTATCCGGTTGCAGATTCAACATACATCAGCGGGCTGTTGCAATTGGGTATGGTACATCGTTTCGCCGGGAATTTCGAGGAAGCAATTAAGGTCACAAAAAAAGTTATTCCATTGTATGGAAAATCAAATAAGTCGCTGAAAAAAAGAGATTTGGTTAAAGCGAATTATCGTATCGGCGTTTATTACAACGCTTCCCAATTGACTGAAAATGCGATAAAATATTTGAGTGAAGCGGTAAGAATTGGAAAAAACGATAAGGATTCCAAACCGTTTACAGCAAGTGCATATTTGTATCTGGTTTATGCTTATTACGTAAAAGGTGATTTTCAAAAAGCACTTTCGTATGCTGATCTGGGGGAAGAAATTGCATCTGAAATTAAAGATTTTGAAACACTGGCTGAAATTTTACAGCAAAAAGCGCAGGCATTGTCAGAGCTGGAACGGAACGGGGAAGCAAAAACAGAAGTCTTAAAAGCAATTAAGATTATGCAAAATCTTCCGGAAGCCTGTTATTCCTTAGCAAATCAACATCGTTTGCTTGGTGATATTAACAGGGCACTAAATGAGAAAAAGGAAGAATTAGCTGAATATTTGCTCGCATACAAAATCGCTGAGAAATGTGAACATAGAAATCTGTCTGATTTTATCAATGCGATCGGTTTTTATTATTACCAGAATAACGATCATAACCAGGCGTTAAAATATTACCAAAAAGCGCTGGATTTGGATAAAAGTGCTTACAGTAAAGGTGTTTTGCTGGATAGAATGGGCCTCGCTTATGCATCGAAGAAGGATTATTTGAAGTCATTTCAATATTTTCAACAAGGCTTAAAAGAATTATTGCCTACGGAAAATTTGCCGGGAATTACTTCTGTACCGAAAGCGAAATCAATCCGAATTACTGCGCAGAAAGATTATCTGCTTTCGATTGTTCAGGATAACGCAGATACGTGGCTGGCGTATGGACAATTCTCAAAAACGGATCCTGTAAAACTGAAAATTGCGTTAAAAAATTATATGCTGGCTGATACCATGATTGATTTCATGCGTTGGGAACATACCGGTAATGTGTCAAAACTCTTTTGGCGAAACCGGACAAAAGGAATGTATGAGCATGCAATTGAAACCTGTTTTTTGCTGAAAGATCCTGAAACGGCTTTTTATTTTTTTGAAAAAAGTCGTGCAGTTATGTTGAATGACCAATTAAATGAACTGGGAGCAAATCAGCAGCTTAGTGAAAAGGATGCGGAACGGGAAAGAATAATCCGGGTGAAAATTACAGATTTGCAGGATCAGTTAAGTGAAAGCAAACCGGGATCCAAAGAATATTTGCGCTTTCGGGACGATCTTTATAATGCGCAGGAAGAACAGCAAATATTTGTTCGCCAGCTTGAAAAAGCGAATCCTCAATATTATTCATATAAATACGATAACCGCGTACCGGGACTGAAAGAAGTCCGTGCAAAAGTTATTCCTGACGGACAAAATTTAATTTCTTATTTCGTTGGCGACAGCGCGGTATACGGACTCAGTATCACCAACAAAAAAGTGAATTTCAAAAAGATTAAACTTGCTGATTATCAAAAGTGTGTTTCAGAATTTCAGAAATTATTGGGCGGAAGAGAAATTCAAAATAAGCAGTTTGATCATTATTTAAGTGTATCAAACAAGTTATATGAATTGTTGTTAAAACCTTTTGAAATAAAATCAAATCGTGTGATTATCTCACCAGACGGTAATTTTCTGCCTTTTGAAAGTTTAAGTTTTTCAGCTGAAAAACCTGATTTTCTGGTTAACCGATACGCTTTTAGTTATACTTATTCCGCCAGCTTTTTGGCGAAAATGAAACGGTCGGAAGAAGGAATATCCTCAACAAATGCATTTCTCGGAATGGCTCCCGTTCAGTTTTCTAAAAAACTTAATCAGGCTTCTTTGCCCGGCTCGGAAATTGCTTTGGAAGCAATTAATAAACATTTCTTTTTTTCGAAAAGTCTTACCGGTCAAGACGCATCGCGCAGGGCTTTCATGAAAGAATTATCGTCACACAGCATCATTCAATTACTTACACACGCAAGTGCAGACAGTTCTGAAGTTGAACCTACTTTATATTTTGCTGATTCAACGCTGACACTTTCAGAACTTTCATCGTCAGCATTATCCAAAACACAATTACTTATTTTATCGGCATGCCGAACCGGAGTTGGAAAAAACCAAAAAGGGGAAGGTGTTTTTAGTCTGGCCAGAGGATTTGCAGGTATCGGAATTCCATCTACTTTGACAACGCTTTGGAGTGTTGAAAATAAGTCAATTTACGAGCTGACAGAATTATTTTATGATCAAATGGAAAAGGGAATTCCGTTAGATCTGGCCTTACAGCAAGCGCAAATTGAATGGTTAAAAACAGCTTCAAAAAGTGATCAATTGCCTTATTCCTGGGCGGGAATGGTATTGGTTGGAAATGCGGAACCGGTTGAAATAGGGTTTTCGAAGGAGATAATTTATTTGATTTTGGGAGGAATTGCAGCACTAATTATAGTTGGAATTCTTCTTTTTCGATCACGAAATTTTAGATACGTTCATCGGCGTAAAAGAACAAGTCTTATTTAGAAAGGTCTTGTTTATACAGCATAGCAGCCTGTAAACTTTCATTTGTCAAATGAGGATACATTAACAATAAATCCGTTGTTGAAGCTCCTTCACCCAGTTTGCGTAAAATTAATTCAACTGTCAGACGCGTTCCTTTTATTACCGGTTTGCCCAGCATAATGCGATGGTCGGATTCGATATAATTTCTATAATTCATAACAATTGTCTTTAAATCAAATATATAAAAAATAAACGAAAGCCATCTCGCTCTTAATCAAATCCCTTTGTCGATTCCTGCTGCGTCACATCCCTCAGATTATCAGTGATAATACTTTCCGTTTCCCGTACATTCGCAAAAGCCAAAACCATTTTATCCCGGTCAAATTCTTTTTCATTATTGGCGAGCCAGATGGTTGCAACCCCGTTTCCGATGATGTTGGTAATGGCGCGGGCTTCTGACATAAATCTGTCAACACCGAGTAAAAGTGCCAAACCTTCCAAAGGAATCACTTTTATTGCCGTAAGCGTTGAAGCCAGTACAACAAAACCGCTTCCGGTAACACCGGCAGCTCCTTTTGAAGTAACCATCAAAATTCCAATTACAGAAAGTATCTGCCCGATTGTCAGATGCACATTAAAAACCTGCGCCAGAAAAATCGTTGCCATGGAAAGATAGATCGTAGTTCCATCCAGATTGAAGGAATATCCCGCCGGAATAACAAGACCTACCACCGGTTTGGAGCAGCCCATTCTTTCCAGTTTTTCCATAATAGAAGGTAATGCCGCTTCGGAAGACGATGTTCCCAGAACAATCAAAAGTTCTTCACGGATGTATTTCAAATAAGCCAGAATGCTGATTTTATAAGTTCGCAGGATCAGCCCAAGTACACCGAAAATAAATATCGCCATGGTCATATAAACCGTTCCCATCAGTTTTGCCAATGGTAAAAGTGTATGAATTCCATATTTTCCAATGGTGAAAGCCATTCCTCCGAAAGCACCGATCGGAGCAAAAATCATGACAATATGAAGTGCCTTGAAAACATATTTGGAAGCAAAACTCAGCCATTTGATAACCACATCTTTTCCTGAATATTTGCTCAAAACCGTACCCAGAATCAGGGAAACGAGAAGTACCTGCAAAGTGACATTATCCAGAAAGAATTTCAGCCAGCTGAAATCATGGACTTTATTGGCATAAACAGAAATATCGCCTTTTTGAAGATTTGCGGTGACTACGCCATCACCGGGACGAATAATATTGGCAACCAGAACACCAACAATCAGCGCCATCGTTGTCACAATTTCAAAATATAGAAGCGCTTTTGCACCAACCTTTCCTACTTTTTTCAAATCGCCCATACCAATTATTCCCAGCGTTATTGTCAGGAAAATAATTGGATTGATAAAAATCTTGACAATTGAAATAAAACCTTTTCCCAAAACATCCATTTTGACAGCCGTTTCAGGATCATAATGACCCAGTAGCGCGCCGGCTGTGATAGCAGTAAGAACCCAAAAGGTAAGGTTAGTAAAGAGCTTCTTCAATTTAATGAGTAGTTAAGAAGTAATGGCTACGGTACAGAATTTGGCGACTGCACCAGTTTCAGGTATTCGGATGGTAGTCAAGTTACGATATTAAAGGACTTTTTTGTAAGCCCTGCATGTAGAAAACTATTTTTTATTTATTGTTTATACTTGGTCTAAATAATAAAACGCTATATTTGTCCGTATAAAATGAAAGCATCATAGTATTCCGGAAAATTTAATCGATCTCAGGACATTTTATCGAACTTGGTTATGCACGACTCCTCGCATTCTTATTCGTCATTACGGATTTTAAGTCAGTCAAAAAACGGATATATCGGGCAGTGCAGCTGTTGTGATCATTACAATTTTGTTTTCGGTAACGTGCTTTTCATTTTTTCGGAAGACGGATTGAACGGTTTTCATTCTGTTTTATACGACGAGCATCAGTTTCAGACCATGGAAACTGCTTTGCCACACGGGAGAAATCATCTTTTACCCTCACCGATACCGAATTTCATGTTGTCTTTCAATGATGAAGAAGTGGAAGAAATAAAAAATCTCTTTCAGGAAACATTGCTGGCACTGGAAATCGACCGGATATTTTCTCATAAAAATAATGAATAAGAAAATGCGTATTTCGAGTTTAAGCAGAGTTTTCTCTGTTCTGGTTGTGATTTTTTGTCTGTCCTATATTCCTGCTTTTAGTAAAACGGCACCCTTACGTATCGTGTCAGCCAATGGAACATTGAGTGAAATTCTGGTTGGATTAGGTCTGGAATCTCAGATTGTAGGTGTTGATATTACAAGTACATATCCGGCTTCTCTTGACAAATTGCCAAAAATCGGACACAACAGAAATATTTCTTCTGAGGGAATTCTGGCCCTGAATCCTGACGTAATCATAACAAGTGACAAAAGCATGATGTCCGCAAATGTGCTTAAACAACTGAATAGTTCAGGCAAAAAAGTTGTGTCTTTCAAACAAGAATATTCTGAGGAAGGAACGGTAAATCTGATCCGTGAAATGGGTGCATATTTCAACGCAAAACCACAGGCAGAAAAAATGATCAAATCGTTGAAATCTGATCTGGCAAAAATTCCAAAAACGACAACACCGAAAAAATTACTTTTTATATATGCAAGAGGAACCGGAACATTGATGGTTTCGGGAAAAGATACTTCTCTTGATAAAATGTTCGGATTAATCGGCCACAAAAATGCCGTAACGGATTTTACTGATTTTAAACCCTTAACTTCTGAATCACTTTTAGCAGCAAATCCGGACGTGCTTGTTCTTTTTTCAAGCGGTCTGGAAAGTGTTGATGGTATCGACGGACTTCTGAAAGTGCCTGGCGTTGCGTATACGAATGCTGGTAAAAACAGAAAAATTGTATCGATGGACGGTCAGTTTTTGACAGGATTTGGACCACGTTTGGGAAAAGCAGCTGCTGAATTAGCTCAAAAAGTGAAATAATGATAGAGGAAGAAATCATAGCAAAATCAACAAGCGAGGATCAGAAAATGATGCCTGAAACGCTGAAACAGCCACTTTCACCTGGTTGGGTTATTCTGATTTTGAGTATTGCTTTGCTTGCCTGTATTATTTTTTCTGTTGGAACAGGCGCTTTGCATATTTCAGTTTCAGAAATCATTGGGATCATTTGTTATAAAACAGGATTAACAGATACGCCGATTCTGGAAGAGCAAAAAGAAATCGTTTTCTGGGTGATTCGTTTGCCAAGAGTTTGTCTGGGAATATTGGTTGGAGCCGGTCTCGGTATCGGGGGCGCAGCTTTACAAGGTTTATTCAGAAATCCGATAGCGGATGCCACGCTGATCGGTGTTACTTCCGGCGCCTCACTTTTTGCGGTGATCGTGATCATGCTGAATATTAAATTTTTGGGCATAATTAATGAATACGCCGGAGCTTACACGTTGTCTTTTGCAGCATTTATCGGTGCGGCATTAACGACGATGCTGGTATATCAGCTCTCGAAAATTACAGGCGAAGGCGGTGTCACAACCATGCTTTTATGCGGCATTGCAATTAACGCTTTTGCTGCTGCGCTTACCGGTTTGATGACATACATTGCAACGGATGAACAGTTAAGAACAATCACTTTCTGGACATTGGGGAGTTTGGGTGGTGCTAACTGGACCACCGTTATCTCGGTTGCACCATTTGTCGGTTGCAGTATCATTTTTATGCCTTATCTGGCTAAATCGTTGAATTTGTTGGTTTTAGGAGAAAGTCAGGCAGCTCATTTGGGTGTCAATATGAAAGTGCTGAAAAGATCGATAATTATATTGGCGACAATGGCGGTTGGTTCTTCTGTTGCCGTTGCGGGAACAATCGGTTTTGTTGGACTCGTCGTTCCGCATATTATCCGAAGTATTTTTGGTCCTGATAATCGTTATTTATTGATTGGATCGGCTCTTGGCGGTGCGGTAGTGCTGACGTTGGCTGATACAATTTCAAGAACCATTGTAGCACCTGCAGAACTTCCGATCGGGATACTTACTGCACTGCTGGGAACACCGTTTTTCCTGTATCTTCTTTGGAATCAAAAACGAAACCGTGTATGATCGAGGCTAGTAACTTACATTTTGGTGTAAAAAATAAATCGCTTTTACACGATATCAATTTCAAAGCGAAAACAGGTGAATTCTGGGCGATAGTGGGTGCTAACGGAGCAGGGAAATCTACTTTGATGAAGGCTTTGTCAAAAGAAATAACGCCAACTTCCGGAACCATTTCTTTTCATGGAAAGGATCTGAGAAAATATAATTTGAAAGAACTGGCGCAGAAACGTGCCGTACTTGCCCAGCAAAATGTAATCACACTTTCTTTTTCGGTACAGGAAATCGTATTAATGGGTCGCTATCCTTTTTACGATTCAAAACCGTCACAGAAAGATCTGGCTATTGTGGATCATTGTCTTCAAAAGGTAGGAATCTCTCATTTCAGGGACAGGGTTTATCCAACACTTTCTGGCGGAGAACAGCAACGTGTTCAGTTGGCGAGAACTTTGGCGCAAATCTGGGAAGTTAGGGAAGGATTTATTTTGCTGGATGAACCCACCTCCGGAATGGATCTGCTGCATCAGTATGAAACATTTCAGCTGGCGAAAGAAATGACAAGAAAAGGCTACGGTGTTATCGCAGTCGTCCACGATTTGAATTTTGCATTACAATATGCAGATCAGGTTCTGATGTTGAAAAAAGGGAAAACTTTTGCCATGGGAACTGCGCATGAGGTTTTAACAGGAAATAATATCAGGGAAGCTTTCGGCGTATCGGTGAAAATTATTCAGCCGGATGATACGCCGTTTCCGGTAATTATTCCAGAGGCTAGTCCTGTATCTGTTTTTTAATATAAATATCAACATAAACATCTCCGTATCAATTAATACCATTCACTATGAAGACAGAATTAATATCTGACCGCACAGCACTTAAAGATCGCTGGACTGAATTTAAAGCAGAAAATCCTAAAACGCGTATCCGTGACGCAGCCAGGGAATTGAATACCACAGAAGCGGATCTGGTTGCCACAGGATTGGGTGAAAATATAATTTTGCTTGAAGGTGATTTCCGTGAATTGCTAAAAGATGTTCCTTCTTTGGGTTATGTGATGGCGCTGACGCGTAATGATCATGTGGTGCATGAGCGTAAAGGAGTATATGAAAATGTTTCTTTCAACAACCATGTTGGATTAGTTTTAGGACCAGATATCGATCTGAGATTATTCCTTGGCGACTGGAAATTCGGTTTTGCTGTGCATGAAGAAGATCGTCACAGCCTTCAATTCTTTAACAGTTTTGGAGATGCAACGCATAAAATTTATCTGACCGAACAAAGCAACAAAGAAGCATATGACGCTTTGGTAGAAAAATACCGCGCTGCGGATCAGGAAACTTTGGCTTTAACAGCAGCAAAACCTGAGAAAAAAGCGGACGAACCAGCTGGTGATATTGACACAGCAGCTTTCCAGGCAGAATGGCTTACATTGAAAGATACGCACGAGTTTTTCGGACTTTTGCGCAAATATAAATTGTCAAGAAAAGAGGCGCTTCGTCATGCTCCGGAAGGATATGCGTACCAAATCAAACCGGAAAGTATGAAAGCCGTTTTTGATGCTGCTTCTGAAACAGAATTGCCTATCATGGTTTTTGTTTCAAATCCAAACTGTATCCAAATCCACACAGGTCCGATCAACAAGATTTTTGTTATGGGACCTTGGTTAAATATCATGGATCCGGCATTCAATCTGCATTTGCGTGAAGATGCAATTGATGAGGCCTGGGTTGTGAGAAAACCTACGGAAGACGGAATCGTAACCGGTATTGAATTGATTGACAAAGAAGGTGTTATGTTTAACCAGTTTTTTGGAAAACGTAAGCCTGGTCAACCCGAGTTAACGGCTTGGCCGGAATTGATTGAGAAGTCGGTTGTTAAAAAATAATTGCAGGTCAGAGACTGAAATTATAAATTCAAGTGGACGATTTTATACCAAAATTCGGTAGTAGAAACCGCTCGATAGAGCATCCTGTTTATAGAAAATCGATTTCCGAGCTAGGTATGGACTCCGTAGGAGTCGCCTGTTATATGGAATAGATTACGAATCAGGCAGGAGGCTCCGAAGGAGCCAGGGAAATCGAGATATCCGGGATTTTCTATAAACAGGAGGCTCCAATGGAGCCGAAAAATCTAAGTTAATATATTATTTCGCCATAGTGATTCAAATGGGCTGTTCCGTCTCGGAGCAGTCTTTTTTGTTTTTAACCGCTATGGGCGCTATAGGTTTCGCAATGGATGCAATGGTTTTTGTGCATGTCAAAATGCTATTGTGGTTAAGATGACAAAGTGATTGATTATTGAAAGTTTTATTACCGGTCGGACGGCGGAAAAAGCCGTCCGACCGGAGGCCCGTCCGACGGTTTTTTCTACCGTCGGACGGGTATTAAAAGTTATTTTTCGCATCCATCGCGTCCATTGCGAAAACCATTGCGCCTATTGCGGTTAGATATAGTCTCCTATTCAACCTTCAATTTCCCTCCCCCGGAATAACTTCTAAATTCCCCTTGATACATCGCATCAGCCGCCGCAGGCCCCGTTGTAAAAATCCCTTTCGAAACAATTCTAACTTGATAATAAAACGACTTTTCAATTTTATCAGCTGTTGTGAAGAAGTGAATCCGGTCATCACGAATATCATAATAAGTCGGAACAGCCGTATTTTTGATCCATGGCATATCCCTTGGCTCCGTAATCCTTGGATTTTCAATTTCAAAACCAGCCGGTAACAAATCAGTCACGACTACATTTTCCACCGGAAGTCCATTTGTACTTGAAAGCGATAATTTAACCACAACCAGATCATTTTGATGCAAAGCAGAAACCGGTTTCCCATCACGCGTCAGATACTGCCGACGGATACTTAATCCCTGATCTTCCTCCACAAAAGCACCAGTGGCAGACATTCCTTCTGATTGTGCAAACCAATATAAATCACCTTTTCCTTGAGTGATTATAGCCAATTTTTGATTGACAATTCCTTTGGCGATTTTCAATTCCTTCCCATCAAAAGCAGCGATTTTCTTGCCATTAATCAGGGCAGAACCCGTAACGGTTGAAGCAGAAGTTTTCTTGGCCACTTTTCCCAAAGCCAAAACCGCAAAACTTGCTTCCTGCGTATTGATGTAAGAAGCAGACTGAATTGCCTTTGATAACTGACGTGCTAGCGGCGTGATCTGTAAATTATCACCATCCGTTTCCAAAAGCGTATTGAGTACCAAACCCAGATTTCTTAATGGAGAAGAATAACTGTCATCAAAAACAGTACTGCCATTTTGGAAAGTATAACTTTTTGGTAAAATCGAACTGAAACTTCTTGTATCACCAATTAATTGGAAAGCTCCGGCCAGCAGATAGCGGGCGTCAACTGTCAATAGTTGCGGATTTTGCTTATAATAATTCATTGCGGAACGGTTGGGCGAACCGGTTAGAGCAAGAACATATAAAGAATAAATCGTCTCACGCCGCGCAACCGTTTTACGTACTTTTGTCAATGATTCTTTTGGCAAATCATTACTTGTGCTGGCTATCGCAACTTCTCTCGTCGCAGTTGTTCCCGTTTTACCAGTCAGATATTCGATCGCTTTGCTTAATGTTTTTGGATTTATTTCAAATCCTGCACGCCGCGCTTCTTCCAGGAAATGAACAGCATAAGCGGTTGTCCACCAATCTTCTGTAACCGAGCCCGGCCACATGACTGCCCCGCCATTAAACAATTGCTGTGATTCAATTTTACGGATTGCCTGCTGCACATTCGTAACCGGATTGAAATCACTTTCTCCTGTTTTTACAAGATAAACCGGAGTAGCCATTGCTTTCGCCAGATCAGCGAAATACAGCTGAGGAAAGGCCTTTGAAATCGTTTGTTCCAGACAACCATATGGATAGCCCAAAAGCGTGGAAAGTGCTTTTCCGCCACCTCCAACCAATGGAGAACGGCTTAATACGACCTGACTGTTTGCAGTAGAAGGAATAAAACTAGTAGTAAGATTTATCAATCCCTGCTGTCCGCCGGCAATTAATCCGGAGCTGCTCGTTTTCAATAATGGAGAAGCCGGGCGTACGGTAATTTCCGTTTGCTGTGTAAAAGTTTCTCCAAAAGCATTCACTTTCACGATTACTTTTCCGGCACCAATGGCAGTCAGAGCTTTTACAGAAAAAATTGCTCTTGTTTCTTTTCCGGCAGGAATATTGATTTTTTGAACAGTTGGGGTCGAACCGGAATTTAGCGGTCCGCTTACTTGCAAAGTCACCGTAGCATCAGCTGCTTTTTTCTCAGTATTACTAATATTAACTGGCAAAACCAGCTCATCACCCGGACTTAAAAAACGTGGCAAACCGGCACTGATCACAACCGGATCTGCCACTTTCATATTTTTATTTGCCGAGCCGAAAGCGTTGTCTTTATACGCAACAGCCATAATCCGCAAATCGCCGCTGAATTGGGGAATGTTGATATCAAAAGTGGCTTCTCCGTTTCCGTTGGCAGAAATTTGTCCGCTCCAAAAAGAAACCAGTTCTGTTCTTCCGTTACTTAACGGGTTAATTCTTTTTTCCAGATCATAACCATCACCACCAAAACTAGACGCACCGGAGATATTTAATTCCGGGAAAAGCAATGCATATAAATTATGACTGCTAACTTCCAAAGCGCGTTTTTGATAAAAATAACCATGAATATCAGGCGTCTTGAAATTCTTGATCTGTAAAATTCCCTCATCAACCACGGCAATTGTTACTTCTGCGTTAGGTTGTGTTTTAATGCGGATTTGCTGCTTCGTTTTTGATCTTGACTTTTCAACAGTAGTGATGGAAACAGGAAGATTCCGCTTTGAATCTTCTACTAAAACAGGAATAAAACCATTGGCAACCGTTAGCGGCAAATCAGAATTATCAAGTGGACGAATTAAAGTGGCTGTCACAAAAACATTTGGCAAATGTTCCTCTTTCAAGCTGAGTTTCAATTCTGCTGCTTTCTTTTCAGTAGTTAAAATGTGATGTTCCTGCACACTGTTTCTCTCCACAGTTACTAACAATCTGCCGTCAAATGGTGTTTTAAATAGGATTTTTGCCGTTTCCCCGACATTGTATTTTTCCTTATCGGTTTCCATCAAAACCCGCCCTTCATTACTTACTTCAAAAGACGAATATTGTGTGTAACCCGAACCATATGCATAAAAATTGGCAACGCTGTAATGTTCCGCTTCCGGCCGGCGAATTCTCACTTCATATTCTCCCGAAACCGTTGGAACATAACGGAAAGTATTTTTTCCATTGATAAGATTGAGAATATTGGAATAGACAATCTTTTCACTTTTTCTGGAAGTATAGGTCAGTTGCTCGTTTTTCTTTTCTACAACGGTCTGATATTCAAGTCGAACGATTTCAACTTTTGCCTTGGCACCATTTTGTAAAACGCCTTTGCTGTTCACTCCGACAATTTCAAAAGGAACCGGCGCATTTACTCCGACATAAGAATCAGGCAAATGAATTCCATAAAAAATGTTTTGTGTAAAAATATCAAAATGCTGCAAACGATTAACCGGACGGCCATTTTCATCAAAAACGGTAACATATATTTTTCCTTCCAAAACGCCGATATCCTTTATTCCCGGAGCCAGCGGAAATTTTTCGGTTGCTTGTCCCTGCTCATTCGTTATACCTTGTCGCCTTTCTTTTTCGAAAGTGGTTTCAGCAGGAATATCAAAAGTGAATTCAGGAAAACCGGCCGCAAAAAAGCTTTTCCGTTTCAGTTGAGATTCCATCTCATAGGTTCGGTTACTAGCCGGCGGACCGAATAGATTTAGTGCCGTTGCTGTCAGTGAAATCGTGCTGCTGGAAGCATATTCTTTTTGTGCGCCGCTCAAATCAACTTTAATTCGATCCGGCATAAATTCCTCGACATTAACGGATTGAGAAGCCAGTAAAACGTCGTTGGCATTGTATACTTCCAAAACGTAGGTTCCGGTGAGTGCGGCAGTTTCCATGGTTACTTCCGTTTCTACTGCACCTTGCTTATTGGTACTTTTCCGCCAGGTTCGGTATTCTCTTCCATTGGGTGTAACCAGTCTTAATTTTAGCGGAACTTCGGCCGCAACCTGCCAATTTTGATTTCGGATGACGGTATTGAAATGAAGTGTTTCCCCCGGCCGGTACATATCGCGCTGGCCATAAATAAATGCTTGTAAACCGGAAGTATTATCCCGCTGTCCCTCTACTCCAAAACGGGAAGTTTCCACGCGGGTATCATCCAGTAGCAGATAATTGAAATCTTCTTTACTTCCCGCCGTTATCATCGCCAGTTTAAAACCAGGTGCTTTTTCACCCAGTTTTTCAATATGAGCGATGCCGTCTCCATCAGTTGTAGCTGTGAAAATGGATTGATTGTTAGTACTGATTAAGGTGATTTCCAGATTGGCCAGCGGCTCGTTGGTTTTTATCGAATTGGCAAAAACCCAAAGCTCATCTTTTCCCTGTTTGGCAATTAATCCGATATCAGAAATGGATACCAGTTTTGTCGCGCCCAGATATGCTTCATCTTTTGAATTAACGGAAACCAGGTAAATTCCACGGCGACCATTGTCATCCGGCAAAGCAATGTTTAATGCTGAGATTCCTTTGGTTTTTGGAAGATTTTCTGTTTCAACGACTTTGTTTACAATGATATCGGTGAAATTATTTTCTTCATCATTGCCGTAATTGAATGCACCCGTAGATTTCCAGTCTTCACCCACATAACCATATTCCTCCCAACGGTTTGAGCGAACGTAACTCAAAATATTATTGGCATAAAGTTTGGCTATTTTGACCTGAACTTTAGGAACATTGACAATCTGAACGCCCATATTCCGAGAACCTTTTGGCGTCATATAGAGCGCCTTTTTGTTGGCAAAGGAAATTCCCGCAGGCATTTTTCCAAAGAATAAATCACGGGAAGTTTCGTCTTCCAATGTTTTACCAAGTACGCCTTTTAATGTTTTATTGATTAAAAGTGCATAAGTATCAGTTTCGTTAAAATCACCCCTCAGAATAAAACCATTTTCTGTCAGTTCACTAGTCAAAGTTGCGACTGGATTGATTGAAAAACCGGTTTCAATGGTTTCTTTGACAATTTCCTGTGTTGTAATGACCCGTACAAATGCAGCATTGTTTTCAAAACCAGTCTTGATATCAGATACTTCTAAATGAAGCGGCGATGGTAAACTGGTTGTCCTTTCTAAAATTTCTTTTGTGGCGTACGTTGTGTTTTGCGCTTTTAATCCTTTGTCTAACGTGATCTGTAATGGTATTGGATTATTATCCGCTGCGCCGATATTCTGCAATGCGAGCGTAATTATTTTTCCTTCAGGGGATGGCAGGATTTTGTACGAAATTGATTTTTCCGCCAGCGTTAACTTTAATCTTTCGGCAACATTTTGTGTATTGACAGGATAATTAAAAATCAATTTTACCCGTGCTTCCTGCCGACCGGTTTCCTTTGAAAGTGTCCACCAACTTTCCGTTTCTATCAGTTGGAGATAAGGGGTGTGGAAATCTACCGTCTCAGAGGAAACGCCATACTTTTTTTCCGTTTTGGATTGAGATAATAATTTGTCGGTAAGTTTGGCTTTGTAGTTTGTTGCAGATCCAAAACCATTAACCGGCGAAAAAATCAGTTCATTGGGTGCTGACCATTTGAATTTCCCGCGAACGGCTGGTTCAAACTGAATGTATTGCGTTGAATCCCAGTTATCAAGCTGATTTTCTGAAACAAGATCTTTATTGAAAGTAAAAACCAGATTTTGAGATTGTCCAATCTCGTCTTTAAAATTTGTTCCGGCAACTTTTACTTCATTCAGAGAAGAGCAGCCATTGAAAAAATATGCAGAAAAAAGAATAAAGATAAATAACGAGGAAGAGAATTTTCTCATGAGATGTTAACGAATTTTTCGGACTAACAGGATTTGTTTTGAGGCAATAACGTTTTTTTATCCAAAATCAGGATATGAAAAACGGATGATTTTTTATAACAAAAAACCATCCGTCTAAGTTAACAGTAATTGTATCAAATCTTATTTTTGTCTGTCCTGATTTGTGTTAACGGTCAGAAAAATTTTTAGTATCAGAAAGCCTGCATTACCTCTTCAATCGGTTTTGCACTTTCAAAATAGGATAGCAAACGCATTAAAATTCCTTCGACTATCGCGTCCGGACAAGAAGCTCCGCAGGTTAACATAATCCTGACTGGCGTTTTTTCTGGTAAATAATTTTCAGAAACTGTTTCTTCCTTGGTATGCAGATTAAAATGCCTGATCAGATTATTGTCAAGGATTTTATTAACCGATTCTATAAAATAGGTTGGCAGTTTCGCTTCACAAAGTTCTACCAAATGGGAAGTATTTGAACTGTTATATCCGCCGGCAACAATGACCAGATCAGCCGGATGTGTCAGCAAAGCATAAGTTGCATCCTGATTGTCGTTTGTCGCATAACAAAGCGTATCTCTTGTATTGGCGAAACGTGTTTCAACTTCTTCCGGCCGAAGACTGTAATGTTTGGTCATTACATTTTTTAAATAATCTGCAATGCCTTGTGTATCAGAAGCCAGCATCGTTGTTTGATTAACCACACCAATTCTTTGCAAATCTTTTTCAGGATTAAATCCTTCGGAATATTGTCCTTTGAAATCTTCAAAAAATTGTTGTGCAGGAAGTTCGCCTGTTATGTAAGAAGCCAAACGAATCGTTTGCTTCATATCTTCTACAACAATCGTCGGGGCATTTTCCTTGCTATGCGAAAAAGTTGCGCGGGTTTCTTCATGAAATGGTTTTCCATGAACAATAATGGAATAATCCTTTTGTCCTATCTGCTCAGCGCGGTTCCAGACTTTTTCTACAAATGGACAAGTGGTATCGTAGATGTAAGAATTAATTCCAAGTTCAGTAAGCTTTTTCTGGTTTTCAATCGTCGTTCCGAAAGCTGGAACAACAACGATATCTTCCGGCGTAAATTCTTCCCATGGAATTAGCTGGTTTCCTTTGGTGTCCATGATGAATTTTACACCACGATCCGTTAAATCACGGTTTACATCCGGATTATGAATCATTTCACTTAAAAGAAAAATCCGTTTATCAGGATTTTCTGAAATGGCTTTGTAAGCTATATCAATGGCGTTTTCAACACCATAACAAAATCCAAAATGGCGTGCAATCAGAAACTGAACCGGCCCGAAATCCAGTACGGTTGGCGTGAAATCACGTTTCAGTTTATCGTTTTTACGACGGAATTCCTTAATCGGTGTGATGATACGGCTCCGGTAAAAATCGGGTATATTAAACGTTTTCATTTACAGATTCAGTGATTGTAAGTAACAAAATAGGCCATTTTTGAGCAATAGTCAAAACAGGATGTTTTCTTTTTGATAACAAATGAGGGATTGGGTTTGTTCAAAAGGGCTGTCGGCTTTCGGCAATCGGCTGTCAAACTGATGGAAAAATTGGAATTTTAATGGTTGTAAGCCGACTGCTGACAGCCGATCGCCGACAGCCACCAAAATATTTTGTACATTCATGCAACATCTATACAACTAATTGCCTCTTTACCTCAGAACGTTCAAATCTAAACCTTCTGCTTGAAAACGAAATTGTACACCGACCAGCATGTGGAACTGGTAGAGCGTTGTAAACTCGGAGAGCGCAAAGCGCAGTACGAGCTATACAAATGCTACTCTAAGGCTATGTTCAACATTTGCATGCGGATAATAAATCATAACGGTGAAGCAGAAGATGTCTTGCAGGAGGCATTTGTGGACGCGTTTACAAACCTTCACCAATTTCGTCAGCAATCGACTTTTGGTGCATGGTTTAAGCAGATCGTGGTAAATAAGTCTATTAACCACCTTCGGAGCAGAAAGGTAAAATGGGTGGAAATAGATGAATTTCAGGAAACGCTGGAAGATGGTCAGGAAATGGACGACAGCTTTGGCTGGCATGAAAATGATACGACTCTGGAAGTAGAGCGAATCAGAAATGCAGTTTTGAGATTGCCGGATGGATACCGGGTGGTGGTAAGTCTTTATTTATTTGAGGGTTACGATCATGAGGAAATCGGAGAAGTATTGGGAATAAGTGAAACGACATCCAGAACGCAGTATATGCGGGGGAAAAGAAAGTTGACAGAAATACTCGGAAGAGCTTAAAGGAAGGCAAACGCAACGATACTAACAAAAGAAGAGTACTTATAGATATTACATAAAACTAAAAATACAGTATCATTTGAATCGAAACTTTACACTTTATATGTTAACAATCAATGAAAAAGTCTTCTGATAAAAAAGATCGTCTGGAGAGGTTTGTGCGGGATAATAGGGATGGATTCGACGTTTTCTTGCCTCAGGATTCTTTGTGGGATCGAATCGAAAATAGCATTCCTTCGGTACCCGCAGAACCGCAAAAAAAAGTAAAACGACTTAATAATCCTTATTTCGACTGGCGGATCGCTGCCGGAGTGATTTTGGCTCTGGGTATCGGTTATCTCTTCTACCTCAACAAGGAATATGGTGTAACCCGGGATCCCGGTGTTGCGCTTAAAGTGCCCGCTTATGCCCGCGAATTCAATCAGTATAATGTGATGATTGATGAAAAACGGAACGAAATTTTTAAGCTGGCAAGTAACAATCCTGAATTATACAAAGATTTTTCGGCTGACCTCAAAAGTCTTGAAAACAGCTATCAAAATCTTAAATCTGATCTGGGCAATGCCCCTAACCAGGAAGCATTGATTCGTGCTATGATAGAAAATCTGCAATACCAGGTGGATTTGCTAAATCAGCAACTGACTATTTTACAACGTATCAAAAAGGCAACCCAAAGCCATGAAAAAAATATTTCACCTACTGTTTAATATTGCTTTATTATTACCTGCGGGCGCTTTTGCGTTAAGCCCGGAGCCTTCAATGCTTGTTGAAAAACGAAAACATATTGTCAAGGTATTTGAAGTCAGCGAGCGCGACCAGCTTATGATCGATAACCAGTATGGGGAGGTAAAAGTAAATTTGTGGAAGAAAAACGAGATCAAAATTGAAATCATTGTTACCGCTTCGGCCCAAAGTGATTCGAAGGCAGGGGAATATATGAGCTCGGTAACGATTGGTGAAAGCAGAGCAAAAAACCTTATTGGACTTAAAACGATTATCGACAAAAACAGTTTTGCAAGCAACGGATGGAATGCGTTGAGAAAAAAATCGGGTGAAAAGAATTTTATCCAGATCGATTACACGATTTACATGCCGAAGGAAAATGAACTGGTTGTGAAGAATCAATTCGGTGATACAAACATTCCCATTTTTGAAGCGCCGCTTACCATTGATTCCAGACATGGAAATTTCTACGCAAACACGCTTGATAATGTTCAGAATGTGATTAATTCACAATTCGGACAGGTGAAAATCGGGAAAATGGAAGGTGGAAATATGGAATTCAAATTTTCAAATCTGAAACTTGATCAGGTTAAAACGCTTATCCTTAATATCAAAAACGGAGAGTTGTCTATTGGTGATGTTAACGACCTGACAACCAATATTAATTATTCAGAAGCAGTGATTGGAAAACTTCGTGGAAAAGGGAAAATCAATTTAAATTATTCGGATAATTTCAGGATGGAGGAACTTCCTTCTTCGGATGAGCATTTGAATATTCAGGCTCAATTCTCTTCCGTGACACTTCCGGCAGAATCCAACAGCTTTAACGTTACCGTTATGAATGGAAGTTTCACCTGTCCGCCTAATGTGAATTTTTCCAAACAACCTGCCAAACAGGAAAAAACCTACAATCAGTCCAGGCAATACCAGGGGAAAATCGGTACGGGCTCAGGTGCCAGAATTACCGTTTATTCCAATTATGGTGATGTGAAACTGAAAAATTAATTTTGGATTATCCTTCTATCAAAACATTATATCGGAAGTCCAGCGGTTTGAAAGATACCAGAAGTTTTGCGATAAATGTTGGATCGTTCAGGTAAAAATTCAGGAAGTTATCATAACGTTCCTGCGAAGATTTTCCTGGGAATAGTTTGTATTTCAACGCAAGAAGCTGATCAATTTCACTTTCGTGATTTCTTTCTTCTGCTTTTTTAAGGCGTTTTTCCAAATGTTCAAAGGAGTGACGAATGCGGGTTTCTTCTGCTTTTACAGCTCCTATCATGGATTTGTCGATAGCAATTGCCTTGTCTAATATGGTTTCAAAAAGTGCGTAGAAGGCTTCTTTTTCCTCGTCAAGATCCAAAACATTTGTGGAATGTGTTTCTACAAATTTCTTTCTCAATGTTACTTCATCCAGAAACAGGTCTTCATAACTGATTTCCAGTTTTTCAACTTTTTTGCGCTGCTGTTCAGTAATATACATTGCAAAATTCCGTGGTATCAACATTGGGAAGGTTACTTTGTAATGATCAAAAACACCTTTTAACTGCAACCAGTAAGGCACTTCCGAAGGACCGCCGATGTAGGCAAGATTTGGCAAAATAATTTCTTCATACAATGGGCGAAGCACTACATTCGGACTGAAATATTCCGGATGTTCATCAGCAAGTTCAATGATTTCTTCTTCAGTAAATACCAGATCCGTATTTAAAACCCTGTAAAGATTGTCTTCTTTAACAATACGTTCTCTCAGATTATCAACAAGATAAAATAAATTGATCTCACGCGCATTCAGTGGTGTATGGTAACCCAGTGAAGAAAGTTTTTCAGTAGTTTTTATTACAATTTCGGCGGAAGAAGAAGCTGTAAGTTCTTCTTTGATAACCGGTAGAAAATGACGTTTCAGGTCGGCGTTGTCTGCATCGATACAAATCAATCCTTCCTTTCCAAACAATTCGTGCATATAACATCGAACCGCGTCGGATAATGTTTCATTTTCCAGATATGCTTTTGCAAAAAGTAATGGTCTGTCCGGTAGTAATTTAAGAATACTGTGAAGTTCTTTCGGATTAAGCCTCCCAACAGCGCCTTTGTGTTCACCTTTCCATTTATGTGTTTGTCCGTATAAATGAAATGATGCAATTTCTGCAAAATCATGGTCTTCGCTGGCCATCCAGTAAACAGGCACAAAGTTATATTCAGGATAAGTTTCCTTTAATTCTTTGGCAAGGTTAATGATGGTTACAATTTTGTAAATGATATACAACGGACCGGTAAAAATATTAAGCTGATGACCGGTCGTAACTGTAAATGTTTTTTCGTCTAAAAGAATTGAGAAATCCGGCAAATAGGGTTGCCCTGCATATTGTTGTTCCAAAACCCTAACCAGCGTCTGACGTTTTTCCAGACTAAAATCTGCTCTTTGTTTTATAATATCTGCGGTGTTTTCAACCGTAGGAAAAGTGCCGTAAAAGTCTTTAAGCGAAGGTTTTTGATCCAGATAATCGAGAAGGAGCGCAGGGAACTGACCCGTAGTACGCAAATCAACGGAATGAACAGTCATGAAAGGTGGTTTTTCAGTCTCAATTAAAGAATGCAAAGTACTAGGCGTTTAGGGTGATATGCATAATGAAAATAAACCATGCAATTCGTGTGAAAGTTCATGAAAAAAACTGAGTTAAACTACTTCATTAACACTTGTTAAGCAACAGGACCAAACTTATATAAAAAATTGTCAAAAAAATGCCGGAACTAACATAGCTCCGGCATTTCACTTGATCGTCTTTGGTTTTTAGTTTTCCAGATTTTCATCTGGTTTCTTCTTTGAATAAGTAATTAGCTAGGTTAATAATTCAGTTTAATTTCTTTGGCATTACCGCCTTATTTAGAAAATATAATCATTTTTGGCAATCAGGGCATCTGCAATCCGGCGGCGTGCGTCTTTAAGGTTTAACGGTTCAATTTTTGTAAAACGTTTCAAACCCATCAGCATTACACGCAGTTCATCACTTTCTGCAAAACTTGTAATGGCAGATTTTCCTGCACTATTCACTTTTTCTACCGCTTCATTCAAATAAACCTGAGCAATATCTTTTTGCAATGCATTCGCTTCTGCTCCCAATAAATTTATTCTTTTTTCAACCCGAAGCAAAACAGATTCAGCCACGTACGTTTCAATAACCATATCAGCCAGGTTCATGATAATTTCCTGTTCATCCGAAAGTTTGGTCATAAATTTCTGAACGGCAGAACCTGCTACCATTAATACCGCTTTTTTAAGATTTCTGATCACTTTCTTTTCCGCTGCGAAAAGCGTTTCATCTTCATCAAAACCAAAATCAGGAATGGACATAATTTCTTTTCCAACCGCCATCGCCGGTCCCATCAGATCTAGCTGACCTTTCATCGCGCGTTTCAAAAGCATATCAACAACCAGAAGCCGGTTGATTTCATTGGTACCTTCAAAAATGCGGTTTATCCGACTGTCACGGTAAGCCCGATCCATTGGTGCATCGGCCGAATAACCCATTCCGCCATAAACCTGAACACCTTCATCCACCACATAATCCAACACTTCCGAACCGTGCACTTTCATGATCGCACATTCAATCGCAAGTTCTTCCAAAGCTTTAAGTTTTGCTTCCGCATCGCTTAAACCTTTTTCTTTTAGTGTAATGATCAGATCATCAACATTTTGACCAACGCGGTATGCAGCAGATTCGGTCGTAAACATACGAATGGCCATTTCGGCCAATTTGTGTTTTATCGCTCCGAAATTTGAAATGGAAATACCAAATTGTTTACGTTCGTTGGCATAATTGATAACCTGTTTGGCTACTTGTTTTGAACCGCCAAGTGCAGCAGCAGCCAATTTTATCCGGCCTATATTTAAAATATTAACGGCAATTTTAAAACCATTTCCCTGTTCGGAAAGCATGTTTTCGACAGGAACCAGACAGTCATTAAAGAAAATCTGACGTGTGTCAGAGCCTTTAATTCCCATTTTATGCTCCGGCTCATTCATCGTTATTCCGCCGAAGGTTTTTTCAATAATAAAAGCCGAAAGATTTTTATCTGTTTGTCCGCTTGCATCAACGACTTTGGCAAAAACAATAAAAACATCAGCAAAACCACAATTGGTTATCCACATTTTCTGGCCGTTTATGACGTAATGTTTTCCGTCTTCGCTCAGTTTTGCTTTTGTTTTTCCTGAATTCGCATCAGAACCTGAATCCGGTTCCGTTAAACAATAAGCAGCTTTCCATTCTCCGGAAGCCAGTTTTGGAAGATATTTCGCTTTTTGTGATTCGTCTCCATAATATACAATTGGTAAGGTCCCGATTCCTGTATGTGCCGAAAGCGCAACGGAAAATGAATTTCCTGCGCCGGTAGCTTCTGCAACAAGCATGGAAGTATTGAAATTCATTCCGAAACCGCCGAATTCTTCCGGTACAACCGTTCCCATCAACCCAAGTTCACCAGCTTTATCCATCAATGACGACATTAGTTCAGGACTTTTTGCCTGGTCAATTTCGTTCAGTCTTGGCCATACTTCTGTACGCAGAAAATCCCGACAGGTATCTGCAATCATCTGTTGTTCCTCGTTAAACTCTTCCGGAATAAAAATCTGTGATGCGAGTGTTTCTTTGATCAAAAATTCACCTCCCTTAATCGACGTTTTTTTATCTTCTGCAACGGCCATAATGATTGATATTTTTGTAATTAATACAAGTCGTAGATTGATTATAGTATGCAAGCATACTATTTACTTTTTAACAAATATATTTCCTTTCCTAATATTATGCAAGCATACTAATAAGAAAAATCTGGGATATTTTTTAACAATTCGAAGCGTTATTTTTTTAAAACCCGGAACTGTTTGACGAGCTTTCCATCCGTTTCCACACGGACATAATAAATGCCGGAAGTCAGTCCCATGCGGGTCAGGTCCATATTGACCAGGTTGTCCTGGACTGTGATAAATCCCTTTGAAACCGGCATTCGCTGGCCGGTGCTGTAAACGATGGAATATTGAAACTGGTCAAGAGCTGATTGGTCAGGCAATTTAAAATTAAAAATGTCCTGTACCGGATTTGGGTAAAATTGCCATTCGGTCATATCCTTTGTGATATTGACAGAATCGCCCGAGGAAATACTAAACTGAATTGAATTCGTAACAACTGCCGAATCCTTGTTTGAAGCAATAACGGTTAGCGTATATCTGCCCACATACGGTGCGAATCCGGTTTCTCCCTCAAACAGCGCGTAAGGAAATTTGGACGTTGTAGATATTTTCCGATATGGACCGTTTAGGTTGAAATTAACCTGATCATACTCGAAATTTCCGTATGCATAAATATTCAATAATGATGGTAAATTATCATAAGCCAATACATCATTTCCGCTAAGTGACCGAACGATTGTCTGGTCAACGGCGCGGCCTCCCCTTACGATTTCAAAGCGAATGCGTGGAATTTCTACTTTTATAACCAAAACCGTCTCGACAGATCCGCCGGAATTATCGTAAGCCCTGATAATCAATCTGTATTCCCCTTCTTCGGTAGGTGTTCCTGAAAAAACATTGAGTGAAAAATCCAGCCAGGAAGGCCTGTTTTGAACCGTGATTGAAGATATATATCCGTCACTATCGGCAAAAATATCCGAAGGTAAAATGAACGTAAACGGATGGTTTACCTGGGCATATTTATCTGGAAATGTTGCCGTGATATAAGGAAGGTTGTTCAAAAACTGCGGTTCTACCACCTGGACATTGAAATAAATTTCTACAAAAGCATCCTGGTTATCGTACGCTTTAAATGAAATTCTGTTATCTCCGGTTGTTGTTGGTCTGCCCGAAAGAACTCCGTTTGAAAAGGTAAGCCATGAAGGCAATTCACTTGCTTCTACTTTTGATATCGTGCCGTCGCTGTCTACAAACGCAGTTTTCGGAACTGTAAATGTGAATGGTTCATTTACGGCAACTTTCAGGTTTGAGAAATTACTGCTGACTGTCGGTGGTTTATTGGTGTTTTCCTTGCTTTCAACACGGATTGTCAGATATGCATCGGCCGACGCACCTTCATCGTCTATACCCTGCACCAAAATTCTGAAATCTCCGAGCGTCGTTGGTTTTCCTGTTAATTGTCCGGAATTAAATTTGAGCCATGCGGGTAAGGTACCCACCCGTGTGCTTACAATTGTACCATCACCATCCGAAAATGTATCAATAGGAAGTCTGAAAGTGAAATCTTTATTCACAGCAATAATCTGCATCGGAATTGGTCTGAAAACGTAGGGTGCGTGATTGGAAGCATCGGCCCAATATTCAGGGCTTAGCAAATCTTCAACGAGTCTGATATAAACCGGTGTTGGATTCGATGGATTTGCATAGGCCTTTTTTGACCAATCGTTATAAATCACATTTTGAGAACCGCCTTTTTCCACAGCAGATGATAACCGATACCCGGTTGAATCTTTATAAATGATGGGCTGCATGGGCGTATTAAGCCAGCGCGTGCCTGCCTGTCTTATAGAAGATTCAAGCTGCTGCATGTCAGCTGTTGTCGAAACCAGAATTGAAATGAAATTTGCTCCATTTGCAAAATTTTCGTTGATCTGGGCTGCCGTTGCGCTAAATCCTATTGAAGAATTGTAAAAAGCTTCATTGCCTACAATGAAATCGGCAGGCGCTTCACTTTTTAATATATCCATTGAAAAATGGTGATCTGTGCCCGGTTCATCGTTTGCTTTGATACCATCCGCTTTTTCGCTCAGATCTTTATAAGCAAGTGTTCCTCTTCCGGCAGATGCAAGGTCATAAGCCGACCCGAAATCGGAAACATATTTTATTGTGGCATCAACAGACTTTACCGCATCGATCATTTGATTGATGTAATTTTTGAGGACAATATGTCTGTATAAATACCAGTCTTTTCCAGCGCGTTGCCCAAAAGAAAGGTGCGGGTCCCAATTGGCGGAAGGTGCATAAACCTGGTCAAAAGATTTGAAAGATGTTCCCCAGAGATAGTTCAGCCTGTCAATTTTCTTATAATTTGTGCTTAGCCAGGTACGAAAACCTGATATCATGGTTGGAGAATAATCGAATACAGCAGCATTTTCTATTTCATCGGTCAGATTCCAGGCAGGATAACCTGATTCTTGGGTAGGCGTGTTAGTAACGGCAATAAAAAGCAAACTTTTTTGAGTCTGAAGATATTTGTAGCGCTGCGTAACTTCTTTTACGAAATCAGCTCCTTTTTTTACAATATCCTGCTGGTCAAAGCCAAAAGATGTATCGTGATATCCGGAGTTAAGTATTTTACCAAAGTTATCAACGGACCCGTTCTGAGCCTTCCAGAAATTCTCGTAGCGTGTAGTATGTCTTCCCAGGTGAATGCGAATAGCCACTTTCATACCAAGACTTGTAGCAAGTTTGACCTGATCGTCAAACCGTGTCCATTTTGGAGTATCCGTAGGTGAATTAAGATAAACTTTGTCCCACGAAACGGTAAGGTAAACAGTATTTAACCCATACTGTTTGGCCATTTTAATAAGATCCAGTTCCGGTCCCGTCGATTCGTTTTCAGAGATGTTCAGAAGAAGCAGCGCTAAATACCGCTGAGGATCAATGGCTTCCACACGCGTATTATCCCCCTGCAAAACATTTCCAAAAGAGTTGAAATGAATGAAAAAAGTAATAAATCCGATCACCACACCAACTTTCCTGAAAGGAATCCAGGAAATTAAAAATTCATTCATATCATTCTCAGATTTACCAGCTTAAATATTCTTATCCGTCGTGAAATTTTCAATTATAGTTTGCCATTGCGACACGCCCTTTTCAACACTATGCGTAAGCGCTTTCTGACGGGAAAATTCTTTATCAAAGCTCGAAATTTTGTTATTCCATTGCAAAATACTTTCTGCAAATAACGGAATATCCAGATTTGGCACGATAGTTCCAAGCCCTGGTGTAATAAATTCGGTAGGACCGCCGCTTGCAAAAGAGACGATCGGTTTTCCTAGCCAGGCTGCTTCAACCAAAACCATTCCAAAAGGCTCCTGTCGGGAAGTGAGCATAAATCCGTCAGCAGCTTCCATGTAGGAATAATAATCTTCTTTTTGAGGACCAATCAAATGAACCGTAACATTTTTAAGCTGTTCACAACGTTTTTTAGTCCAGTATACCAAACCGTCTTTACTCAAACTGCCCACCCAGACCAAATGAACGCGCGCAGTTTCAGGAATTTTCAATGCAATGTCAGGCAGTAAATCAAATCCTTTCCTTTCAGAAGAAGTCCCTGACATCATCCAGACAAAGTCATTCGGACCGGCACCCCATTCCTGCCGGATTTTACGGACCTTCTCTTTATCCGGCGCGATTTCTTCCAGATCAACAAAGGGATATAAACGCTTCACACTTTTTCCACCGGATTCTTCAAGGCATCTGCAAACAATATCAGAACAGCCGACCAGCAGATCGGAATCGTTGATTACTGTTTCAAAATCATGACTGCTAACCTGGGAGTACATGGCAGAAAGTTCATGAATATGAGAAATAACGGGAATGTGTAATTCTTTTGCAATCTTGATCACGTCAGTCAGCATAACTGTATTAACGTACCATAGATCAGCCTGGAAATCCTTGGAAACTTTCTTTATCGCCCTATGGATTGGATGAAAACCCATGTGAAAAGCGATTTTCTGGGAAAAAGAAAAAGTGCCGGGAGCGATAAAAACAGGAATGTCGGAAGGCAGATCATTAATCAATTCCCCCTTTGAAAAACAAACAAGTCCTGCTTCAAATTTACTTCGGTCTAAATATTTAAGTATGTAATAAATTAACATTTCAGAACCCGTACGCGTGGCATAAGGGGTGAAAAAGAGTATTTTTTTTCGTTGGCTAACATTCATGATATGGTGAGTAAATCTATATTTTCGGAAGGTTTAATTTTATACAAACGCCTTTTGGCAAAAAGAGTCGGCCAGAAATAATGCAGTAAAACCATGGTTTTACGTGTGAAAATTATCTGTGTCTTTAAATGCCCGAATGGATTTTTCTTTTGTTTGATGCTGAAAAGCATCTTCCATAAGAAAAGTACCGGTATCATCGAAATATAATGCAGTATCATCAGCAGATATGCGCCAACACCATACTGCTTTCTGAGCCAAAGCATATTGGAAACCTGCATTTGTGTGCTGAACCGGTTAATCCAGGAAATACTTGTCCGGCGAAACGGATTATCGTTTTCGAGATGGATAAAAGTACAATCGTTGAAATAGCGTAATTGACCTTGTTTAGCTAACCGGCCGGACCACTCCACATCTTCACCATACATAAAAAAATCTTCGTCAAATCTTCCTGAAAGTTCGGCTGCTTCGCGTCTTACAAAAATAAAAGCACCGACAAGCCAGTCGCACTGACCCGGATTATTATATATTGGTTCGGGATATAATTTGTTTAAAATACGGTCAATAATACCGCTTGGCGGCAAAATGAAAAAGGTTTTATGAAATTCGTTAAAGCTTTTATAAAAAGGCATTGCGCTGCCATCCGCATATTGTTGCAAAGCGCCGGCTGCTGATATCTCTTTTTGTTGCTCCATTCTTTGCATGCAGCGGCCTATCACATTGTCTGTCACAAGTGTATCAGCATTTAAGATCAGAAAATACCGGCCTTTTGCAGCTTTCATTCCTGCATTATTTGCTCTTCCAAATCCCGAATTGTATTCCATATCTATCCAGTTTATTTCAGGATATTTTTCCAATACAATATTTTTTCCCCCGTTTTCGGGATCATTATCTACTACAATTATTTCGAATTTAACGCCGTATGTATATTGATAAATGGATGTTAAGCAATTAATAATGAGTTGCGGAGTACGGTAATTGATAATAATAATGGACACATCCATGAATAAGCGGCGTATAGTTTAATATGGCAAAAATAAAGATTCTATCTGGAAGACAAGCAAATCACGCAAAGAGACAATAAAAATAGCACTTTTGTTATCTAACGGTTACCTGACGAGGAAATTTAATATGTTTTCCTTTTTTCGTTATTGAAAAATCTTGACTTTCATTAGTACTTTTACTATTGGACTCTGCTTTTTAATCAGCAATCATCTGCTCAAAAGACATTCTTAATGCCTTACAAATACTGTATTCGTTTATTAATTATAGTAATAACGACTTCCATTTTTTTCTCCTGCGCTTCAACAAGCCAGCCAAATCCTGGTGAAGCAGGAACGGATCCAATGGATACCATTGCTTTCCCTTTTCCTGATACAACAGCTTTTGCAGTCATCAATAAAACGGATAGCATTTTAGGGAATTCTCTGCGGTTTGGCGAAGTAGATATTTTTCCGGAAGCAGCTTTAGAAAGCAAAACAGGAATTTATAATAAAGCCAACAACTATACCGGTCAAACGCTTAATCTTAATTTTTCATTTCTCGCGCCTGCCAACGACACGCTGAAAAAACGCCCTTTCGTTCTTTTTGTCCATGAAGGTGCTTTTTTGTATGGAACACTGGATAATGAGATGGGAAAGGCAAAATATTTTGCGCAAAAAGGATATGCAACTGCCGCAATAAATTACCGTTTAGGATTTAACGGAGGAAGTGAATCCAATATTTGCGGTAGTACAAAACAGGAGCTTATCCGTACAGTTTACCGGGCAGTTCAGGATACTTATGCTGCTTTGTTTTATTTTACAAGTAATGCTGAAACGTTGGGCATCGATGTTTCGCAGATATTTCTTGCCGGAAGCAGCGCCGGAAATATTACTATTTCTTCGCTCGCATACATGAAGGAATCTGATTTTGAAGTGTTAGATCCCGGAATTATAAAGTTATTGGGTGCCCTGGATCCGCACCAGACAGCCAAAAGATTTAAATTGAGAGCTCTGCTGACTTCACTGGGATATGGTTTATTAAAGGGAAGCAGCTTTTCAGCCGCTACCGCCAAGCCAACCATATTTTTCCAGCGGACAGGCGATAATGTGTTGCCTTATGAAAACGGTTCTCTGTTTTTTTGCACATCTTATCCTATGATTTCCGGTGCGAAAACGACTTCCGATCAGCTTGTGACTTTTAAAATTCCTTTTGAACTTAACTATGAAGTTGAAACCGGACATGTGTTGAGTTTTCCGGAAACGTACATTTCAAAGCGTTATGCATTGTTCATAAAACGGTTTTGGAAAAAGGATTACAGACAGATCATCTCTGAAAAATACACTGTTATTTCAGATAAAAAGATAAACTAAGCATATAGTGACACCAAGCTTACATTTTAAGTTTTGCCGTAAAAAAGGAATGCATTTTTTTTTCCAGTAACTGGTAAGAAATGTGAGATAGAATAAGCGTAAGAGAAACTGTCAGGAAAAATGCCGGGGTGCCCGTAGCAAATTGGGGAAGAGAAAATGAGCTGAAAATATTAGTAATAAATACGGCCACCGGAACGTGCCACAAATACACCGAGAAAGAAATATCGCCCAGATAAATAAGCCAGGACGGATATTTAATTGATTTTCCGCGGTTGTAAAAAACCAGAGCCATAAAAAGGAGCGCCATAGAAAGTCCCCAGTAAAATGGACCATGACCTCCATAAAATCCGGAAATATACTGCCACATAACTGCAACAATAACCGTGATCACGATTGTTCGCGATTTGAAAATTCTGTGCATTATCGCCGATGAGGAAGGCGTAACGTAAAGAAGTCCGATTATTGTTCCGTAAACAAATTCCCAGATAATAGGATTGGTAATCAAATTGATAAATAACGATCCATAATTCTGAGTTTCCATAGGTCGGAATGTAAGATTTTCGCAAGACAATGGTAAAATCACCAATGTCAATATAATTAGCGCAGCAAAAACAAGCCAGCGATATTTGCCTGATAGTAAAGAAATTGCAATCAATAAATAAAAATACATTTCATAATTAAGGCTCCATCCAACACCGAGATAGGCATAGCCAAAATATGGAGGATCAAGATAACTTAGGGGAATAAAGAAAATACTTTTCAGAATTTGTAAAACAATAGTCAGAGATATATTGGCTATAACCGGGGCGGCGACTATCGCATAAACCAGCGTGGCGACAACATATAGAGGCCAGATTCTGAGAACTCTTTTCAGAAGGAAATTTTTAGTATAAACAATTCCTCCGGTAGATTTTCGGGTGACAAAAACCATTATAAATCCACTGATTACAAAAAAAAGATCAACGCCAGCAGCTCCTGAATTGAACAAAAAATCAAGCTCCTTTCTTAGATATCCGCCAGGCTTTATAATGTCTTTGAAATGAAAGATAATGACCATGACAACCGCAATCCCACGAAGGACCTGAATGATGTCGATCTTCTCGGATGTCTTAATTAATTCCTTTGAAGGATAGTAATTTTTCGTCATTAGGGGTTTTAATAATGCTTGTGTGCGTAAAACAATGCAATTAACAACAGTAAATGGATTTTGGAAAATTAGACAGCCATTCTGTTTCGATAGCCTGTAAAATAAAAATTGTCACCAGGAAATGTATTAAATTTTTCCTGATGACAAAAAAATACTCTCATTTACCTAATAATCGGTACTAATTTAATCTTTCATAAATTCCAGCAACGCCCTGTCCACCGCCAACACATGCTGTGACCATACCATATTTCTGGTTTCTGCGCTCCATTTCATTAAAAAGCTGAACGGAAAGACGTGCGCCGGTAGAGCCTAATGCATGACCCAAAGCAATGGCACCTCCGTTTGGATTTACAATTTCAGGATTTATACCAAGCTCCTGGATTACTGCCAACGATTGCGCGGCAAAAGCTTCATTTAATTCAATCTGTTCAATATCTGCAAGCTGCAATCCTGCTTGTTTCAAAGCTTTTGGTATAGCGGCCACCGGCCCGATTCCCATAATTCTTGGATCAACGCCTGCTGTGGCGTAAGAAAGCATCCGGGCAATTGGTTTTAAGCCCAGCTCATTCACCATTTTTTCAGACATTACCACAACAAAAGCCGCTCCATCGGAAGTCTGTGATGAATTTCCCGCTGTAACAGAACCGCCTGCTGCAAAAACCGGCTTCAATTTATTCAGAGCCTCTATGGTTGTATCGGCGCGCGGCCCTTCGTCCTTATCAACAATTGTTTCCTTTATTTTTTTCTTGCCGGAAGTTGGATCAAAATAAGTTTCCTGCACTTTTATTGGTACAATTCCGCTATCAAACCAGCCTTCTTTCTGGGCAAGTAATGCTTTTTGATGGGATTGAAATGAAAATTCATCCTGTCTTTCACGACTGATTTTGAAATCTTTGGAAACCTGCTCTGCCGTTAATCCCATACTCAGATAATAATCCGGATGGTTTTGGGCTATTTCAAAATTCAAAGCAGTTTTCCAGCCCATCGTTGGAACGAGTGACATGGATTCTGTCCCTCCCGCTATGATGCAATCCGCCATTCCTGCATGAATTTTCGCAGAAGCCATCGCAATTGCTTCTACACCTGAACCGCAATAACGATTGATTGTAATGCCGGAAACACTTTTTGGGAGAGAAAGTAATGCTACATATCTTCCCATTTGCATACCCTGTTCTGCTTCCGGAACGGCGTTGCCTACAATTACATCGTCAACCCTTTCAGGATCAAGCTGAGGGATTTTTTCCAGAATATATTTAATGACATCAGCACCAAGATTGTCTGGCCGGGTAAAACGAAAACCACCACGGGTAGCTTTTCCAACCGCGGTGCGGTAGCCGGCAACAATGTATGCGTCCATAGATTTATCGGTTAGTTTTTAACTGAATTCTTAGTGACTTTTTTAAAAAGAAAAATAGTATGCCTGCATACTATCGTAAAATTAGGAATTATCTGTAAAACAAAAAACCGACGGAATAGTTTTATTCCGTCGGTTTTAAAAAACAGTTCAATTGATAAAGTCCTTAGTGCGCTACCGGGTTTTCAAAATGGTCGATAGCTTTTGCTTTTTTAGGCATTGCAATCCATAACACGATGTAGAAAAGAATTACAGGGAAATGTGAAGGAATAAAGAAACTCATCACAAAAAGTACTCTGACAATCACTACATCTATTTGTAAATAATTAGCGATACCAGCTGCTACACCACTTATTACTTTATTATTTACATCGCGGAATAATCTATTGTTGTTCATGGCTATGTTCGTTTTATTTGTTATTGTTGATTCAAAGGTACTAGGTGATACATAGTAGTTGTTATGAATCTATATGAATGGTTTAAAGAAGTGAAAAGTGGTTGTTTTTGATGAGGAATAAAGAGTCGGCGGAAGGGTAGAAATTTTTGTTATAATTTTTGATAAAAATCACATGGATTGTGTCTGATACTGGTGAATTGTTTCGTTTGATACATAACAGAAAATTCAGGAACAACATCCTGAATTAAGAATGTATGCGTTAAAGGAATCTAAAAAACATTAAAATCCCCTTAGGATTATCGAATATGTTGCTGATTACTATGCGCAATAAATTACATTTGTAGTTGAAAAATGATTTGAATAGCTGACAATCTGGCATTTTGGGCTATTCAGGCTTGATATTTTTTAAGTAAAATGAACGATTCACAATACCTATACTATCATGTTTAAAATATTTTCGAAGCTATTCGGCACGAAAGCAGAGCGCGACTTAAAGGAATTGACTCCTTACGTCGGCCTGATCAACGCAGAGTACGCGAAACTGGCTTCCTTGTCCAACGATGAACTTAGAGCGCAATCAGAAGGACTGAAAGCACATATTGCTTCTGAATTAAAATCGATTGATGATCAGATCGTGACCTTGCGTGAGCAGGCTGCGGCTGAACCTAATGTGGATAGTAAAGAAGCGATATTCAAGAAAATCGATACACTTGAGTTAGATCGTAATAAACAACTTGAAGTAGTATTGCTGGATATTCTTCCGAAAGCTTTTGCGATTGTTAAAGATACTGCACGTCGTTTCAAGGATAACGAAAGTCTGGAAGTTACTGCATCCTACTTCGACCGTGAAGTAGCTGCCAAGAAGAAAAACGTTGTAATCAATGGCGATAAAGCCGTTTGGAATAGTACCTGGGATGTAATTGGCCAACCAATTAAATGGAATATGCAGCACTATGACGTGCAGCTTATTGGTGGTGTGGTTTTGCATCAGGGAAAAATATCTGAAATGGCAACAGGGGAAGGAAAAACCCTTGTGGCAACTTTGCCAGCCTTTCTTAATGCGCTTGCAGGCTTAGGCGTTCACATTGTTACGGTGAATGATTACCTGGCAAAACGTGATGCGGAATGGAATGCGCCTCTTTTTGAATTCCACGGTATGAGCGTAGATTGTATCGACCGCCACCAGCCAAATACGCAGGCTCGTCGTGATGCCTATAAAGCAAATCTTACTTACGGAACAAATAACGAATTCGGTTTTGATTATCTACGTGACAATATGTCACGCACAACTGAGGAACTTGTTCAGCGTAAACATCATTACGCAATGGTGGATGAGGTCGATTCAGTTTTGATCGATGATGCCCGTACTCCATTGATTATCAGTGGACCAGTTCCCCGTGGTGACGAACAGGAATATCTTGAACTGAAACCTCGTGTTTCGAGAATCGTTGAGGCGCAGAAGAAACTGGCGATGGATTTGCTGAATGAAGCAAAGAAAAAAATTGCAGCGGGTGACAAAAAGGAAGGCTCTCTTGCGCTTTTCCGTGCACACCGCGGTATGCCAAAATATAAACCGTTAATTAAGTATCTGAGTGAGTCTGGTATCAAGCAATTGATGCAGGAATCTGAGTCAATATATTTGGCGGAAAACCAGAAACTGATGCCTCAGGCTGATGCCCCGCTCTTCTTCACGATTGACGAAAGACATAACAGCATTGAATTGACTGAAAAAGGAATTGATTTCCTTACCGGTGAATCAGAACAGACCAATTTCTTTATCCTTCCGGATATTGCAGTTGATTTGGACAAAATTGAAAAAGATCAGTCCCTTAACGAACAGGAACGCGTAATTGAAAAAGAGGCGTTGATTCGTGATTATTCTGTAAAAACAGCCCGGATTCATACAGTAAACCAACTTTTGAAAGCGTACACTCTTTTTGAAAAAGATGTTGAATACGTTTTAATGGATGGAAAAGTTAAAATCGTTGATGAACAGACTGGTCGTATCATGGACGGTCGTCGTTACTCAGACGGTCTTCACCAGGCGATTGAAGCCAAAGAAAATGTACGTGTTGAAGATGCGACGCAAACTTACGCTACCGTAACACTTCAGAATTATTTCCGTATGTATCACAAGCTGGCCGGTATGACCGGTACGGCCGAAACAGAAGCGGGTGAATTCTGGGAAATCTACAAATTGGACGTTGTTTCTATTCCTACTAACGTTCCTGCGGTTCGTAAAGATCAGGAAGATAAGGTTTACCGTTCTGTTCGTGAAAAATATAATGCAGTAACGGATGAAATTGTGGAATTAGTAGAAGCTGGCCGTCCTGTTTTGGTTGGTACAACTTCGGTTGAAAATTCTGAAATTATCAGCCGTATGCTTACACTTCGCAAAATACCACATCAGGTATTGAACGCGAAACAACACCAGAAAGAAGCGGAAGTTGTTGCAGAAGCGGGTAAACCAGGTACTGTGACAATCGCAACCAACATGGCTGGTCGTGGTACGGACATTAAACTAACTCCGGAAGCGAAAGCAGCTGGTGGTTTGGCAATTGTTGGTACTGAACGTCATGAAAGTCGCCGTGTAGACAGACAGCTTCGTGGTCGTGCGGGTCGTCAGGGTGATACAGGTTCTTCTCAATTCTTTGTTTCTTTGGAAGATAACCTGATGCGTCTTTTCGGTTCAGACCGTATGGCGAAGGTTATGGATAAAATGGGCTTGGAAGAAGGCGAAGTCATCCAGAGCAGCATGATTACCAAATCCATTGAACGGGCTCAGAAAAAAGTAGAGGAAAATAACTTTGGTATGCGTAAACGTCTTCTGGAATATGATGACGTAATGAACTACCAACGTGATGCGATTTATACGCGTCGTCGTAATGCTTTATTTGGTGATCGTCTGGCTGTTGATATTGCCAACACGCTTTATGATGTTTGTGAAGAAGTTGTATCAAATGCAGGAACGTATTCAGAGCTTGACCTTGCAACGATTACAACGCTGGGAATTGAACTTCCTTTCAGTGAAAACGATAATGTTTCTTTAAAACCTCAGGAAAAAACACAGCGTTTGTACGAGGCTGCTGAAAAACATTATCAGGATAAAAATCATCAGATTTCAGAAAAAGCATTGCCAATTCTGCAATCAATCCATTCAGAACGTGGTGCCACGATTACCGAAATTATGATTCCGTTCAGTGACGGAATTCGTCAGACGGGTATAGTTGTAAATCTTAAAAAAGCCCTTGCGAATGGCGGACATGAGATTACCCACGAAATGGAAAAAGCGATTGTTCTTTCACTGATCGATCAGGAATGGAAAGAGCATCTTCGTGAAATGGATGATTTGAAACAATCCGTTCAGAATGCTGTATTTGAACAAAAAGATCCATTGTTGATCTATAAATTCGAATCGGTTGAGCTTTTCAAACGTTTCCTTAGCAAAGTAAACTTTGATATGGTTTCCTTCCTTATGAAGGCTGATATTCCACAGGAAGAAGCGGCTCCCGCTCCGGTTGTACAACAAACGGCGAAACGCCCAACTCCAGCTCCTGTGCTTCAAACGAATCGTAATGAAGATTTTGATGCAGATCTTGATGGTCCAAATGAATACGCTCGTCAGATGGAATCAACCACCAAGGCTCAGCCGATAAAAGTGGATAAAATCGCGGATCGTAACCAGAAAGTATCAGTCCAGTATCGTGACGGACGTGTTTTGCGTGATGTGAAATACAAAAAAGTGGAGCAGGAAGTTAAAAACGGTGAGTGTGTTGTTATCGAATAACGACATTCATCAGACTTAACGCGAAGAATATATAGTGAAAAATAAGAAGCCTTGCCTTTCTAAATTAGATCGGCAAGGCTTTTTGATACGTGTAAAATCAAGATTTATACGATATTTGTATTTTTAAAGACAAAGAGTAAACGAAATTCCCCTTTCATGAAACTTCATAAAGAAGGTTACACGATCATGGCGATTGCAGCCATTATATTGATTCTGATTAATGTGGGCATAAATATGCTGCTTCCCGAAGGATACTGGATTCCGAGAATCACTTTAATTGCCAGTATATTTGTTTTCTTCCTTATCGTACAATTCTTCCGAGTGCCATCCCGGACGGTATCAAAAAGTGAAAGCCAGATCATTGCGCCTTGTGACGGAAAAGTAGTAGTAATCGAGGAAGTGGTGGAAAGCGAATATTTCAAAGGCCCAAGACGTCAGATCAGTATCTTCATGTCGCCAATCAATGTGCATGTTAACTGGAATCCGGTTAGTGGTGTGATAAAATATTTTAAATATCACCCTGGTTTGTATCTGGTAGCCTGGCATCCAAAATCAAGTACGGAAAACGAACGTACAACGGTTGTAACGGAAACCTCGGCAGGTGTAGAAGTATTATTCCGCCAGATTGCCGGAGCGGCAGCACGCCGTATTCGCTGGTATGTAAAAGAAGGAGATAAAGTTGAACAGGGAACCGAAATGGGTTTTATCAAATTCGGCTCCCGTGTTGATATTTTCTTACCGCTTGATGCAGAAATTAAAGTTAATCTTCAGGATAAAACGGTTGGAAGCGTTACGGTTCTGGCGGAATTAAAATAATCGCCAGGATAAAATTTGTTGAAAGAAATTTGGTACAGCACTCGGATAAACGACAGCCATAAATACCATTCCGAAAACTGCACCGTAAATATGGGCGCTATGGTTGACGTAACTTCTGCCACGGCGCCCTTCGTATATCGAATATGCCAAAAACAGGATTCCGAAAATAAACGCTTTCAGTTGTATAAAGAAATACAAATAAATATCCATCAAAGGATTAATTAGTATTGCTGCAAATAACACAGCAGAAACTCCTCCGGAGGCACCCAGGGAATTATAATTTGAATTGTTGCGATGTTTCAAATAGGTAGGAATATCAGATACTATTATACCAACCAGATATAAAAACAAGTAATACGCCGGTCCGCTGGTACCAAAAAGCATAGCAAAAAGCCTTTCTATTCCTTCGCCTACAAACCATAACGTAAGCATATTAAAAATTAAATGCCCGAAATCCGCATGTATAAACCCTGAGGTTATAAATCTGTAATATTCATTCCGTTTGGTAACCTTGTAAGGATTCATAATCAGCTTATCCATGACAAGCGAGTTTTGAAGCGCGTAATAACTTATACCAGCAGTTATTACGATTAATATGAGGGTGATAGACATAATTTCTGATTAATAAATTAAAATGATAGTTGAAACTGCGGTAATTTACCGGTTATCAACATTTTACTGTTCCCGTTCAACCAATTGACGCACAAAACCGAGTAATGTTTTTTTCCTTTCAGAATCAACCGGCAACCTTTCCAGACAATCAATTCCCTGGTCAAAATAGTCAGTAATTTTTTGTTCTGTCAAAGCGCGGATTCCCAAGGTATCATAAATTTCTCTTACAGCGGCTACTTTTTCTTTCTTATCAAAAGTCTTGGCAGAAATCCATTTATTCAATTCCTCTCCGGTTTTGCCTTCTGCTTTTGTTAGTGCTTCGATCAATAAAAACGTTTTCTTATTAGCAATAATATCTCCGCCTACCAGTTTTCCAAACTTTTCAGGATCTCCGTAAACATCCAGCAGATCGTCTTTCAATTGAAAGCCAATCCCCATACTTTCACCAGCTTCATATAGCAGTTTCGTGGCCTCGGAATCAGCTCCGCCTATGATTCCGCCTAATTCAAGTGCAAAGCCCAGCAGGACGGACGTTTTAAGGCGTATCATATTTAAATACTCGTCTTCGGTAACGTCCCAGCGGGTTTCGAAATTCATATCCAGTTGCTGCCCTTCACAAACTTCGGCGGCCGTCTGATTAAAACGCACCAGAACATTTCTCAGATCTTCCTTTTTTATATCAATCAAAAAATCATAAGCTCTGATCAGCATCACATCGCCTGAGAGAATTGCGGTATTGGCATTCCATTTTTCATGCACGGTAGGTTTTCCACGGCGTAGTGGCGCCTTATCCATAATATCATCGTGCATCAAAGTGAAATTATGGAAAACTTCAACGGCGATGGCAGGTCTTAAAGCATTTTTCCAGTCGTCTGTATAAAGCGATGCGGATAATAAAGTTAAAAGCGGACGAAAACGTTTGCCGCCCAGGGCCATGATATAACGTATCGGTTCGTAAAGTTCAGCAGGAGATTCTCCGTAAGAAGTTTGTTCTATTTCAGTTTGCAGGGTTTGCAGCAGATTTTCTGTTGTTGTCATTCGTGGCTTGTTACTACGTATTCAATCGTATTGAAAACGAATTATTTTGATCCGAAATTTTCCCGTTTTAAGAGAACTACGCAAAGTAGCTAAATCCTGTTGATAAACTCAAAGGTTAGTTGGATGAATGGTTCTGTATTTGGATTAAATGTATTGAACTGCTAGAAAATATTGAAATCCGAAGTAGGTCAGGATTTATTTGGATGCATGGATTAATCAAATGGATATTCTTACCATATTTGGATGTAGATAATTCTTTTTTCTGCCACGAATACACGAATTAACACTAATATTCTTTAAGCGAATTCGTGATATCTGTGGAATTCGTGGTTAAAATAAAATACAAAATGCCATTTCATCTTTATTTCAACGGAGAAATTTCTCCCTTAGATTCGTCAATTTTTAAATCAAACGACCTGGCTATTTTGCGTGGATATGGTATGTTTGATTATTTCAGAACTTATAACGGTGTTCCTTTTCGCTGGGATGATTACTGGCAGCGTTTTGAAAATTCGGCCAAATTATTAAAACTTCCTCTTCCTTTAAATCAGGAGGAAGTGGCAGAAATTCTGGCAGATTTGCACGCATTATCCGGAGAAGCAGAAGTTGCTTTTCGTTTTGTATTGACTGGCGGTTATGCGCCTGATAGTGTAAATGTTATTCTGCCAAATTTTTTAATTCGTACAGAAGCATTGCCGCAGGACAATCCTGCCGCTTTATTAAAAGGAATGAAAGTTTTGCCATATCAATATGTCCGTGATTTGCCGGAAATCAAAACGACAAATTATGTGCATATGGTTTTGATGGCTGATGAAATGAAAAAGCAAGGCGCTTCGGATTTACTTTTCCATAAAGACGGCGAGATCAGTGAATTGACAAGAAGTAATTTCTTCATTTTTAAAGGTGATACGCTGATTACTTCTGATACTAATATTCTGAGAGGAATTACCAGAAAAGTGGTTTTGGAATTGGCAGAAGCGCATTTTAAAATTGAAGTTCGTCCGCTTTTATATTCTGAACTTGAAACGGCTGATGAAGCTTTTACTACGAGTTCAACCAAATGGGTAATGCCTATTGTGCAAATTGGGGATAATCTGGTTGGCGATGGAAAAGCAGGAAAACGGACGCTTTCGTTGCAGGACTTATTTAAGAGAGCGGTGCTGGAATGGGGGAAGTGATTTTTTTCTCTTGTTGGCTTTTGGCTCTGACTAAGTTTATTTTCAGCTTCGAGTTTTATTACCCGTCCGACGGCGAAAAAGCCGTCGGACGGGTGGCTCGTTAAAAAGCCTTGGGTTAATTCAGATTGAGCAAAATATCAATTACCTATCAAATTAATTCCAGCCTTGTGCTGTGATCTGAACTCTGTTGTCTCCTTTTGTATGTAACAAAACGTCATCCTTTTTATCCGTCATATAACCAATGACGCTGATTTTTGGATTGTTTTTGATTTTATCATAATCACTTTGTGGTACAGTGAAAAGCAGTTCATAATCTTCACCACCGTTCAAAGCTGCTGTTATCGGTCCGATATTTAATTCTACGGCTCCCATGTAGGTTTGCTCGTCGATTGGCAATTTATCCTCAAATACCAACGCGCCAACGCCGGATTGTGAACAAAGATGCAAAAGATCAGACGCCAGTCCATCGGAAACGTCGATCATGGAAGTTGGTATGACGCCAGCGCCTGCCAGTTCATAAACTACATCCATACGGGCTTCCGGGCGAAGTTGTCTTTGAATTACATATTCTTTTCCGTCTAGCTGTGGCTGCATATTTGGATCAGCCAGGAAAACCTGTTTTTCTCTTACCAATAATTGTAAACCAATATAAGCACCACCCAAATCTCCGGAAACGCATAAAAGATCATTTGCTTTGGCTGTATTTCGGTATGTAATTCTATCTTTCGCCACACGTCCGAAAACGCTAACAGAAATAAATAATCCCGATAAGGAGGAAGAAGTATCACCTCCAACAAGATCTACATTGAAATCTTTGCAGGCCGCTTTCATGCCTTCATACAATTCTTCAACGGCTTCAACGGAAAAGCGATTACTCAAAGCCAAACCAACGGTTACCTGGCGTGGAATTCCGTTCATTGCCGCAACGTCAGAAACATTGATAGCTATCGCTTTATATCCTAAATGTTTTAAAGGAAAAAAAGACAAATCAAAATGAACGCCTTCCAAAAGAATATCGGTGGTTAATAATCCGAATTCCGTACCTAAATCTATCACTGCGGCGTCATCGCCTATGCCTGTTATGCTGTCGGGTAAATTATTTTTTAGCCCTTGATTCAATCTTTTGATAAGACCAAATTCGCCTAAATTGCTGATTTCTGTTCTTGATTCTGCCATGTTGCAAAGTTAGCTAAAAATAAATGAAGCCATCTCTTGCGGGAAATGGCTTCGTTTATCAATAAAATTTTGATATTAAAAGTTCAGTTACTGATTGTTAATTGATAAAACCAACATAACCACATCAGCATTCAAACTGAAAAATTATTGTGTTGAAAGTGTATATTGGTTGATTGTATTTCCTGTTTTTGGACTTGCATCCACGCGGGTTAATACCACTTTTGTATCGTCAAGAGAAGTGATTGTGAATTTCACAGTACCGCCACTCCCACTTGGCTGAGGTGTCAATCCCGAAAGGATCAAAGTTGTTTCTCCGTCCAATGACCAACTACCGGAAAAGATATTTTTGTCAAATTCTGTATAAGTTGCCGTACCGCCACTGTTTAATACCAGTTTGAAATTGGAATATTCCGCCCGGATATTACCAGCTCCACCTCTTGTGTAAACTACAACAGTACCTTCTTTAACCGATTCTGCGGTCCATGATTTTGCGATGCGTTCAGAAACTGATTTCGGAGAATTTTTCTTACATCCTGCTGTTACAAGTGTGATCACCAGCAAAATACTGCAAAGTAAAGTATACGTTTTTTTCATTCTATCTTTCACGGATAATTTTCTAATTAAACGCCAAGTTCAGATTTTTTAGTCTTAATATCAAAATATTCTGAAATGATCCTCTTAAATTCCGTCCCTGAAATTATTAAAATCGTTTTTTAGGTAACCAACCGTTGATGAAAGAATATACAAAGTCTCAGCTCGCACTGCGAAACGGACAGGATAGAGAAGAGATTTGGTGTGCATACCAGGGGCTTATTTATGACGTTACAACATCCCGGCTCTGGCGGAACGGCCACCATTACGAACATTGGGCGGGACAAGACCTGACCAAAGAACTTGGAGACGCGCCGCATACTGAGCGTGTTTTTGAAAAGTTTAAGGTCATAGGAAAATTATCAGAACCATTTAATTAACAGCACTTGAAACAATATACTTATCTGATTGCAGACAGCGGTTCAACAAAAACAGATTGGCTTGTAGCAACAACAGGAAAAACACCATTTCGTCTTCACTCGGGAGGACTTAACCCTTTTTATCAGACCAAAGAAGAAGTTACAGAAGTTTTGGAAAAGGAAGTATTACCTTTTATAACTTCTCCTATTGATCAGATCTTTTTTTACGGTGCGGGTTGCGCTGATAAAGTAACGAGTCGGCCAATTTACGATGCGCTGGTGGATTCGGTTCCATCTGCGGAAATTATTGAAGTGGCTTCCGATATGCTTGCTGCGGCAAGAGGATTATGCGGAAACAAACCCGGAATTGCTTGTATTTTGGGAACTGGCGCCAACAATGCTTTTTATGATGGAAATAAAATTGCGCATTCAATCGGCTCGTTAGGTTTCTGGCTGGGGGATGAAGGCAGCGGATCTTATCTTGGAAAAACTTTGCTGGTCAATTTTCTTCAAAATGAATTGCCGCAGGATCTTCATGAACAATTTGAAGAAACATATCCGGGAACAAACAGACTTTTTGTACTTGAAAAAGTCTATCGTCAGCCATTTCCAAATCGTTATTTTGCAACGTTTTCAGAATTTATATCTAAAAATATTCAGCACCCTTTTATCACCAAACTGGTTCAGGATGCGTTTATTCTTTTTACTGAAAAATATATACTCAAACATCAGGACGCCGAAAAATATCCGATTCATTTTACCGGTTCCATCGCTTTTTATTACCGGGAAATTTTAAAAACTGTTTTGGAAAGTAAAGGTTTGCAAGTCGGAAAAATTGCAAAATCTCCGATGGAAACACTTTATGAATATCATTTGCAGAGAGATATGTAATAAGTTTGACTGGCATACTGTTTGATTACAATTAACTTAATTTAAAATTAATTCATCAATGCCAAGACGCTCCATTCGCTGGCTGACTGTATTTTCTGCGGTGCTGATTATCGGCGTTGTTATTACCCAGATTTATTGGGTAAAACAGGCGCTTGATCTGCGGCATCGACAGTTTAATCAAAATGCGCATGTTGCTTTGCAGGATGTTGCCCAGGAACTTGCGTCGGTCAATGGCGTTATGCAGACTTCCAATCCGGTTGAGCAATTATCACCGGAGTATTTTCTGGTTAATACCAACGCGACCACGCAGCCGGATTTGCTTGAACATTTTATTAAAGACAGTTTTCAAAAACATAACCTGATTACGGATTTTGAAGTCGGGATTTATGATTGTACGACTGACCGGATGCGTTATGGCATGTCGCTGAGTACAAAGACAAACGACAAAACTTCCGCGAAAACTTCTAATTGGGAAAAGACAGATAAATATCCATACTATTTCGGGGTACGTTTTCCGGAACAATCCACTTATATGGCCGGAAATCTGACCGGCTGGATCTGGTCGTCCATTCTCGTACTATTGGCGGTTGGTTTCTTTGCTTATGCATTGTTTATTATTTTAAAACAAAAACATTTGTCGGAGGTGCAGCGTAATTTTGTGAATAATATGACACATGAACTGCAAACGCCGATTTCAACCATCCGTATTGCCGCTGATGTTTTAAATTCCGATATTATTGTCACCCAGCCTGAGCGTCATAAACGTTATGTACACATTGTTCAGGAAGAAATTCTCAGGCTGCAAAATCAGGTTGAAATGGTGCTTTCCATCGCCAAAGCGGAAAGGCATTCGCTCAATCTGAAAAAGGAAAAAATTGACGTAAATCAGGTTATTGACTCTTTGTTGTTACCTTTTGAAGGAAAAATTAAATTGAAATATGAGGCGGCGAATCATTTTATTGAAGCCGATATTTTCCATTTCAGAAACATGATCACGAACCTGATCGATAACGCGATAAAATATTCCCCCAATCTGCCGGAAGTAGTGGTCAGGACTTTTAATAAGAAAAATTGCCTTATTATTTGTGTCGAAGATAAAGGTTTGGGAATTGCCAAAGAGTATCAGAAAAAGATTTTCAACAAGTTTTTCAGAATTTCTAATGCTGATGTGCATAATGTGAAAGGCTCAGGAATTGGCCTAAGTTATGTCAAACAAATCGTCCGCTCCCATCACTGGCATTTGGAACTTGACAGTGCGCTGGGACAAGGAAGTACGTTTAGTATCAGCATTCCTCAAAAATAATTTTTGCTTCAACCTAAAACTAAAATCAGTTACACTTGAAAAAGAAAATTTTATACGTCGAGGACGACCCGAATCTGGCCTTTGCAACGAAGGATAACCTGGAAGCCTATGACTACGAGGTCGTACATGCCAGCGACGGCGCAGAAGCTCTGGAATTTATAGAAAAAGAGCATTTTGACATTTGTGTACTGGACGTAATGCTTCCAAAAATGGACGGTTTTACATTGGCGGAAAATATCCGGAAGTCGGATAAGCAGGTTCCGATTTTATTTTTGACGGCAAGAGCTTTGCAGGAAGACAAGATCAAAGGTTTTGAATTAGGTGCGGATGATTACGTCACCAAACCTTTCAGTATCCAGGAATTGAAGATGCGGATCGAAGTTATTCTGCGCAGAAATAATTCAGGAAAACCAACGCCTGCTCAGCCCAAAACCAATACGGTTGGGAAATATAATTTCGATTTTACAAAGCTGACGTTGTCTATAAATGACAGTCTGCAAACACTTACGTTCCGTGAAGCTGAGGTACTAAAATATCTCTCCGAACGTCCCGATCAGGTGATTCGCCGGGATGAATTGCTGAAAGCGATCTGGGGAGACGACGATTATTTTATGGGAAGAAGTCTGGATGTTTTTATTTCGAGATTGCGCAAATATCTGTCCGCAGACCCTGCAATCCGCATTGATAACGTTCACGGTGTGGGATTTAGAATGACTTTCTAACGCATTCTTTTTCAAATATCTTTCATTTTTATTTGCACCAAAATAATAAATACCTATATTTGCACCCTCATTTGGAAAAATTGATCGTCATGGCTAAGGTTTGTCAAATTACTGGTAAAAGAACACGCGTTGGAAATAATGTTTCTCACGCTAACAATAAAACAAAACGTAAATTCTTCCCGAATTTACAAAAGAAACGTTTCTTCCTTCCTTCATCAGGAGAATGGGTTACGTTGAAAGTAGCTACTTCTGCTCTTCGTACAATCAACAAGAACGGTATTGAAGCTACGATCCAAAAAGCATACGATAAAGGAACGCTTACGTTCTAAGAAATTTGCGAATTTATTAGAAAGGACTTCCTTTTTTCAGGGAGTCCTTTTTTTCGTAAGGCTTTTGAACTGGAAAATGTCCGGCAATTATGATGGTAAAGAAATTACAGATTCAGTAAATATTTATCAGAAACATGATTGACGAAATTTCTGCTGCTCAAAACGTTTTTCTTCTGTTGGGCTCCAATCTCGGGGACAGATTGCAAATTCTCAAATCGGCAGAAATGTTGATTGAAGAGAGAATTGGTAAAATTCAATCTGCTTCTTCTATTTACGAAACTGCTCCCTGGGGCGTTTTGGATCAGCCTGCTTTTTTGAATCAGATTCTTATCGTGTCAACCGGATTATTGCCGGAAGAAGTCCTGCGCATGGTTCTGGAAATAGAACATGAGCTGGGAAGAGTGCGCTATGAAAGATGGGGCGCTCGGGTGATTGATATCGATATGCTTTATTATCAGGATCTTGTTCTGGATTCTGCCCGTCTTACTTTACCACATCCCAGACTGCACGAACGAAGATTTACGCTCGTTCCTTTAAATGAAATCGCTCCTGATTTTATTCATCCCCTTTTGCAAAAAACAACAAGTCAATTATTACAAGAATGTTCCGATCCGGGAGCTGTTGTAATAATTTCTACAAATAATACCAATTCTGATTTTTAGAATTACGTAAGAAATCCTCCCATTCAGTCGCTAAATTCGGCTGTTCATCATTTTTTTATGTAATGCTAATCTGATTATCACTTGTTTTACATTGCGATCGGACAAAATCTTATTTTTATTTTTTAACCATCGTAGGGGGAAGTTTTAAATTGGTTGTCCTCCAAATAGGAAAAGTTCAATTTATAAAAAGTAATGAATTGTCCTGGTCCGTCTTCGTATTAATCATCAAACCATTAGCATGAAAAATAAAATACAGAAAAAGTGGATTGGGTTATTGTTGTCTTTTTTCAGTCTGGCGGTAACTGCACAAACTAAACACACCGTAAGCGGGTATGTTAAAGATCTTGCAAACGGGGAAGGTTTAATTGGCGTTTCAGTTTACGTTCGTGAAGCACAGACAGGCGTGGTAACAAATCCATATGGTTTTTATTCGCTCACCCTGCCGGCCGGCTCCTACACGGTTGTTTATTCTTACATGGGATATCAGAAAAATACGAAAACCATCGAATTAAATGCCGATCAAACGGTCAGTATTGAATTAGCTGACGAAAGCGAAAACCTGAAAGAGGTTACAATTTCAACCAAAAAAGAGGACGATAATGTGAGGAGCATTGAAATGTCTGTCAATAAAGTTGAAATGAAAACGATCAAGAAAATGCCTGCATTGCTTGGAGAAGTTGATTTGATACGCAGTATACAATTATTGCCTGGTGTTACTACAGTTGGTGAAGGTGCTTCAGGCTTTAATGTTCGCGGGGGTGATATTTCTCAGAACCTGGTTCTTTTGGATGAAGCTCCTGTCTTCAATTCTTCCCACTTATTTGGTTTCTTCTCAGTTTTCAATCCGGATGTTGTAAAAGATGTAAAGCTATTTAAAGGTGGAATTCCTGCACAATATGGTGGTCGTATTTCTTCCATTCTGGATGTACGGATGAAAGAAGGAAATGCAAAAAAACGTGAGATCAATGGTGGTATCGGCTCTATTTTCTCCCGCCTTACTTATGAACAGCCTTTTGCCGCAGGGAAAGGATCATTCATTGTGGCGGCGCGCCGGTCGTATATAGATATTTTGGCAAAACCATTTTTGAACAAAGATTTGAAAGATTCCAAGTTTAATTTTTATGATTTAACAGCCAAAGTAAATTACCGGTTAGGGAATAAGGATACATTTTTCGCATCCGGTTATTTAGGAAAAGATATTTTTGGAGGTGGAGATTTTGGTTTTGGCTGGGGGAATAAAACATTAACAGGGCGTTGGAATCATATTTTTTCTAACAAACTGTTTATGAACCTGACGGCTTATTACAGTAACTATGATTATAATCTGGGACAAAATGAAGACGACAAAAATGCAAAAGACCGATTCGTCTGGAATTCCAAAATTATCACTAAAAGTATAAAACCGGATTTCACCTATTATATCACGCCGAATAATCAGCTAACTTTTGGTGGTCAGTATATCAATTATGATTCACGTCCTGGAAAAGCTACGGCAGTTTCAGAGGGAGAAGGTTTGAATCTGGATCTTCCTTCACGACACGCAGACGAGTCTGCTTTGTACATCGCCAACGAACAAAAATTGACTGACAAGATTTCCTTACAATATGGTATCCGCTATTCTTATTTCCGCAGTTTGGGAGCGGGGATTGAATATTCTTACCGTGATACAACGGCAGGAATCAGGAGACAGCCAATTTTACCTGGGAAAGAATATCAAAGCGGAGACGTTATCAAAACATACGGAAACTGGGAGCCTCGTTTTGCGGTGAATATTGGTCTGAGCTCGGTTTCATCTTTGAAAATAAGTTACAACCGTATGTCGCAATATCTGCATTTGTTGTCAAATACGGCTGCAAGTTCTCCGCTGGATGTCTGGACGCTGAGTTCTTCCAACATAAAACCAGAACTTGCTGATCAGGTTGCAATGGGTTGGTTCCGCAATTTCAGGGATAATATGTACGAAGCTTCGGTTGAGGTTTATTACAAAAAGCTGCACAATCAGCTTGACTACGTTGTCGGTTCAGATTTGTTATTGAATCAATTTGTAGAAGGAGATTTGCTGACAGGTAAAGGAAGAGCTTATGGAGCGGAATTTTACCTTAAAAAAAATAAAGGCCGGTTAACAGGCTGGGTGAGTTATACTTTGTCTAAAACTGAAAGAGAAGTTGATGGCGTGAACAATGGAAACTGGTTTAACGCACGTTTTGATAAGCCGCATAACTTCACATCGGTAGCGATTTATGAGTTAAATAAAAGGCTGACCTTATCATCCAATTTTACGATTGCTTCTGGAACGCCTGCAACTTTCCCAACCAACGGATATTCATGGGGCGGTTATTCGCTGGGTAATAATTATAACAATGCGAGAAATAACAGCCGTATCCCGGCTTACCATCGTCTGGATCTTGCGGCGACACTTAAAGCACGTAAAAAACTTTTTGGAACCGGGGAAGGTGAATGGGTTTTCTCAATTTACAATGTCTACAACCGCAGAAACGCATTCTCGGTTTACACACGCCAAAACGAGGACAAGCCAACAGCCAGCGAACAGGCTCAGAATCTGCTGAGAACACAAGCCGTACGCTATTCTGTAATTGGAAGTCTTATTCCTTCTGTTACTTATAATTTTAAGTTTTAATCAGCCATGAAGAAGCAAAATATAAATTCTAAAAAAGTTTTTTTTAACGTCGCGGTTGTACTTATGGCAATCATCGGATTGTCGGGTTGCGAGGATGTGATTGATTTAAAAACAGAAACAGGCCCTACGCAGCTCGTGGTGGACGGCTGGATCACGAATCAGCCCGGAACGCAAACGATTACCCTTACCTGGTCTTCCGCTTACTTTGACAGTAATCCGATTCAGCCGGTTTTGGGCGCCAAAGTAACGGTTACGGACAATATTGGTAATGTCTATAATTTCGAAGATGCTTCAAAAAATGGAAAATATACCTGGGGCAGCCTTGCAACGGACAGTTTGGGACGAATTGGGAGGAAATATACTTTGAGAATTGAGTATGAAAAAGAAGTTTATACGGCTCAGAATGAAATCAAACGTGTTCCGAAAATAGATTCTATTGCTTACACGCATGAGACACTTCCTATTAAACCGGATAAGGATAAAGGACAAAAAACGGGTTATATCGTTGAATTTTATGCAAGAGATTTCATCGGAACGGGCGATACGTACTGGATTAAAGAAGTATTGAACGGAAAAACGAATGTGGATAAGGCTAAGAAAATTTCAATTGCTTATGATGCAGCTTTCAGCGCCGGTGCACCTTCGGATGGGTTGATATTTATCCAGCCATTAAGAAGGTCAATTACCTATGATTCTTTGTATCAGGCTGGTAGTCATGTGGGTGTTGAGCTGCATAGCATTACCAACGAAGCATTTTACTTTTTGCAGCAGGTGGTTGATCAGAGCACAAATGGAGGGATTTATGCTACGCCTATTGCCAATATCAAATCGAATGTTGTAAATGCTGATCCAAACGGCAGAAAAGCGTTGGGTTACTTTGGCGCATCAGCGGTAAGCAGAATGGAAACAATCGTTGATCCTGCAAAAGCGAGACCGGAAGAAGATTAGGGTGTTATTAATTATATAATTTTAAAAGCCGCCGGAAATTCCGGGGGCTTTTGTTTTGGTAAATAATCAAATATTTCGGTCACAAGGCTAAATCTTACTTTGTATCTTGGAGGTTCCAAACCTGATTTTTATGAAAAACGTACTCCTTATCATTTTACTTTTAACATCCGTTCAACTTTTTGCACAAAAGCGGCCGAGAGAACTTGGAATTAAAATTGGTGTATTACCAACCGGTCAATACAACGCGATAACGGATGTGGCCGGAGTGAAAGTTGGTCAGGTAACTTTGGTTGAAGGGAAAAATATCCGAACAGGCATTACAGCCATTATTCCAAAAGATGGAAATCTGTTTCAGCAAAAAATCCCGGCGGCGATTTACATTGGAAATGGTTTTGGAAAACTTACTGGTTATTCACAGGTTGAGGAATTGGGAACGATGGAAACGCCAATTATTTTAACAAATACATTAAGCGTTCCTACGGCAGCCGATGCATTAATTGACTGGACATTGAATCAAAAAGGAAATGAAAATGTACGTTCCGTAAATCCGGTTGTTGGCGAAACAAATGACAGTTTCCTGAATGATATCCGCGGTCGTCATGTCAAAAAAGAAAATGTTCTGGAAGCTTTGAAGAAAGCACAAACAGGAAAAGTGGAAGAAGGAAATGTGGGTGCCGGTACCGGAACTGTTTGTTTTAACTGGAAAGGCGGAATCGGAACTTCTTCCAGAAAATTGCCGGAAAAACTGGGCGGTTATACAGTTGGTGTTTTAACGCAAACAAATTTCGGAGGTGTTTTAAAAGTAAACGGTGTACCAGTTGGAGAAGAACTGGGAAAATATGCTTTTAAAGAATCTTTGGATAAATCTTCTGACGGTTCTTGTATGATGATCATCGCAACCGATGCGCCTTTGGATGCAAGAAATCTGAAACGTCTGGCAAAACGCGCTATTATGGGTCTGGCAGAAACTGGCGGAATTGCTTCGAATGGCAGCGGGGATTATGTCATTGCTTTTTCAACCGCCTATCAGATTCCGCATGAAACTACTCAGGGAACTTCCAGTGTGACACTTTTGCACAACGATTTCGTATCGCCACTTTTTATGGCAGCGATCGAAGCTACCAATGAGGCGATTATCAATTCGCTATTTATGGCTAAAACAACCGAAGGATTTCAGGATCATAAAATGGAAGAATTACCAAAAGAAAAAGTATTGGAAATCATGCGAAAATATGGCCGTTTGAAGTAAAGGCTTACGAATCCTTCTCATAATTTACAGTTTGTCAAAAGGATAATTCAGATATTTCAGGCAAACCATTTGCGAATGTGATATTTTGGTTTAAAATTTGCGTTTTAAATCGAAGACCGAATCGTGCAGACGAAAAAAATTATTAACCAGACCATTAGCTTATTGCTTGCTTCCATGTTGCTCATGGTGGCCGGTGCGCGGTCATGGTCGGATAATGTTAATTCGGTTCAGAAATTTGCTCAAAAAACACAGTCAATAGCCAAGGGAATTTCCAAGGAAAAATCGTCAAATACAGCAGACGATCATCAGGCTACGGTAAGTGCACTTTCTCTGGATGCGGTTATTACGCCTGCTATCTCGTTTGATTTCTCCCATTATTTTTATTTTGCCCCGCAGCCAGTCTGGCAGTTTATTGAAAGTCAACACATTATTGCTGTTGATTATCAGGAATCGTATTTTCTGTTTACCTGTTTCAGCAGAGTTTTCGCCAGATATATTGTCACGAATGCCCCGTGACAGTTTTGTTATGACCTTTCCATCTTGACATATGAGTATCATCGCGTCTTGCGAAGAACTTTTGTATTCTCATATATCAACCCATAGTAAATCCACTTTCAAAATTTCACATTTTTTACAAAACAATGACTAACAGGAATGGAATAATCGGGCTAACCATTGTGTTGGCTCTTATTAGCGCCTATTACCTTTCGTTTACGTTCGTTTCACGTAACATTAAAGGAAAGGCAGAAGCTTACGCAACGGACGCTTCTGGCAAAATAGACGACAAGAAAAAACAGCATTATATTGATTCACTTTGGCGTGAGGATGTCTATTTGGGACAAACTTTGCAGGAAGTAATGGAACGCGAGCTTAGCCTTGGTCTTGACCTTCAGGGTGGTATGCACGTAGTTTTGGAAGTTGCTCCGGCGGAAATTCTTAAAGGAATGGCTGGTGGAAATGCACGTAGTGCTGCATTCCAGAAAGCATTAGCTGCTGCACAGGCGGATAAAAAAGCGGATAACAAAGCGTTTGTAAAAATCTTTGTTTCAGCATTTAAAGAAGCTGCACCAAATACAAGTCTTGCCAGCGTTTTCGCTACAAGTGCTAACCGTACTAAAATCAACAGCAATTCTTCGGACAGCGACGTTGTTAAAATGTTGAATACAGAAATTGACGGTGCGATTGACAGAGCATTTCAGATCACGCAGGCTCGTATTGATAAATTCGGTGTAACAAACCCGAACATTCAGCGGTTGCCAGGTACTAACCGCGTTTTGGTAGAACTTCCTGGTGTTGATAATCCGGAACGTGTTCGTCGTTTGTTATCAGGCGCTGCGAAACTGGAATTTGCACAAGTATATCTTACCAATGAATTGGCACCTGCTATTGATCAGTTGGGTTCTTATCTGGCAAAAGAAGATGCAAGAATTAAAGCTGCCGGAAAACCTGCTGCTGCAACTTCATCAACTGATACTACTAAAAAATCAGGCGCAACAGGATTAGCTGCTCAGCTTGAACAAAAAAGTGATTCTGCTAAAACTGATACATCTGCTCTGGCTGCTCAAAGTGCTGCATTGACAAGTCTTTTCGTTCCTATGCCACAAGGTTTAGGTGTTTATTTGAAAGATACTGCTCGTGCTAATGAAATGTTGGCTCGTCCGGAAGTTCGTTCGATGTTCCCTGCTGATCTTGTTTTCATGTGGGATCGTAAAGGAACTGCTGGTACAAACAACCAGTTGATCCTTCCTTTGTATTTTATCAAAAAACAAAATGGCCAGGCGGCTATGGAAGGTGATGTGATTACTGACGCGACACACGACTATGATGACCGTGGTCGTCCGGAAGTAACGATGCGTATGAACGGTGAAGGTGCTCGTAAATGGCGTACATTGACAGCCAACAGCATTGGTCGTCCGGTTGCGATTATTATCGATAATCTTGTTTACACAGCTCCTACGGTTCAGGGTGAAATTCCAAATGGTAATTCAAGTATCACAGGTAACTTCACAGTTGAAGAAACAAAAGATATGTCAAACGTGCTTAAAGCGGGTAAATTACCAGCTCCAACGCACATTGTTGAAGAAGCGATTGTTGGTTCAACTTTGGGATCAGAAGCAATTACTGCCGGTGTGTTATCATCTGTGATCGGTTTGATCGTAATTCTTGTGTTCATGGTAGCGTATTACAGTGGCGCAGGTTTTGTTGCTGATATTACACTGCTTTTAAACTTGTTCCTTCTTTTGGGAGTAATGGCTTCTCTTGGAGCTGTGCTTACGCTTTCAGGTATCGCGGGTATCGTGCTTTCTATTGGTATGGCCGTCGATGCGAACGTACTGATTTACGAAGGGATTAAGATTGAAATTGAGGCAGGGAAGCCGTTTAAGCTCGCTGTTCAGGATGGTTTTAAACATTCAATGACAGCGATTATTGACTCCAACGTTACAACGCTTTTAACAGGTATCATCCTTTACACATTCGGTTCAGGTCTTGTTTTAGGTTTTGCTACTACGCTTGTTATTGGTTTGCTTACTTCTTTGTTCACAGCGATATTCATTACAAGATTATTTCTTGAATATCAGATCAGCCACGGAAAAGTTTACAAATTCTATTCTGGTTTGACTAAAAACTGGTTTAAGGATAATGACTTTGATTTTGTATCGCAGCGTCGTCGTTTCTACATTATTTCTACCATTATCATGGCCATTGGAGTTGGGTCATTCATCTTCAAAGGATTCGGACTTGGTATTGATTTTAAAGGTGGTCGTTCTTATGTAGTTCGTTTTGATAAAAATGTTGAAACGGATGAAGTACGTGAAGTAATGAGCGCAGCGCTTGGAAACTCACCGGAAGTAAAAACTTTTGGAGGATTTGACCAGGTTAAAATCACAACGGACTACCTGATTGAAGATACTGCTCCTGATGCTGATCAGAAAGCAGAAACGAAAATCATGGAAGGCGTTTCAAAAGTAAAAGACAATAAAGGAACAATTGTAAGTTCTAATAAAGTAGGTCCAACCATTGCATATGACACGATGATCAATGCCTTGTATGCGATTTTACTTGCCCTGGCTGCCAACTTTGTTTACATTTTCTTACGTTTCAAACGACTTGCATTTAGTTATGGAGCGGTAATGTCTCTTGCGCATGACGTAATCATTTTGCTGGCTGTTTATTCGTTGTTTAACGGATGGTTGCCATTCTCACTTGATATCGACCAGGCGTTTATCGGAGCGATTCTTACAATGATCGGTTATTCAATGAATGATACGGTGGTAATTTATGACAGGATCCGTGAATATTTGAAAGATGATAAAGCGACAACAGAATCTTTGCCAACAATTATTAACAACGCCTTGAACAGTACGCTTAGCCGCACAGCTGTAACCGGTATTTCAGTAATGCTTGTATTGATCGTGCTTATGGTATTTGGTGGTGAAGTAATTCGTGGATTTACATTCTGTATGTTACTGGGTGTAATTGTAGGAACATATTCTTCACTATTTGTTGCTGCACCGATCGTTGTTGATATTTTACAACGTGAAAAAATTAAGCAAGCTTCTCTGGCCGTAACAGGCGGTTCAGACGCTGCTTCAACAAAAGGAAAAATTGTAAAAGCGTAAGTGTTTAGATAATAAAAGGGGGAAAGTTTTTTACTTTCCCCCTTTTTTATTCTGCATATGCCAATAATGAACAAATTTTATTTTAGTTTTAGGGTATAACGACATAATATTTACAAAAACTTTTTATGGCAAATCAACTCTGGGTCAAAAAGCCTATTGACAAATTATTACAGGAATCAACTGGGGAAGGTAATCAGCTAAAACGCACACTCGGACCTGGCAGCCTTGTGGCATTAGGTGTCGGAGCAATCATTGGTGCAGGTTTATTTTCTATTACAGGTGGTGCGGCGGCCAATCAGGCTGGTCCTGCTATCACAATTTCATTTATGGTTGCAGCGCTTGGTTGCGCCTTTGCAGGTCTGTGTTATGCAGAATTTGCTTCGATGATACCAGTTGCTGGTAGTGCTTACACGTACTCTTATGCAACGATGGGTGAGTTCATCGCCTGGATCATCGGATGGGATCTTGTGCTGGAGTATGCAGTTGGAGCTGCTACGGTAAGTATAAGCTGGTCGCGCTATTTAATTAAATTTTTGGAGGGCTTTGACGTACATCTCCCCACCGCGCTGACAGTTGGGCCCTGGGACGGAGGTATTGTCAATCTTCCTGCTGTATTTATTGTAATTCTTGTGAGTTTGCTGCTCATGAAAGGTACAGAGGAAAGTGCGAAAGTGAATGCTATTATTGTAGGCTTGAAAGTTTCGGTTGTTGTTATCTTCATCGTCTTGGGATGGCAGTATATCGACAATTCTAACTACATTCCTTACATCCCTGATAATACAGGTACATTTGGTGAATTCGGTTTCAGTGGCATTGTCCGGGCGGCGGCCATTGTGTTTTTTGCCTATGTTGGTTTTGATGCCGTTAGTACAGCTGCTCAGGAAGCAAAAAATCCTAAAAAGGATATGCCTATCGGAATTTTAGGATCACTTATTATCTGTACAATTTTGTACATCCTTTTTGCACACGTTATGACCGGGGTAACCAATTATACTTCATTCAAAGGTCAGGATGGTATCGCACCAGTGGCGGTTGCTATTGAACATATGGGAAGTACAGATGCGTCAGGCGTAATTCACCCGGATTATCCCTGGTTGAACCGCGCGATCATTGTTGCTATTTTAGGTGGTTATGCTTCGGTAATCCTGGTAATGTTATTGGGCCAGAGCCGCGTATTTTTCAGTATGAGTAAAGATGGTTTGCTTCCACGTATTTTTTCAAGTGTACATCCAAAATATCAGACGCCGGTCAGAAGCAATTTCATGTTCATGTTATTTGTAAGTTTGTTCTCTGCGTTTGTGCCTGCACGTGTTGTTGGTGAAATGACGAGTATTGGAACACTTTTCGCGTTTATCCTGGTTTGTATCGGTATTATTGTGATGAGAAAACAAATGCCCGATGTTCCTCGTGGATTTAAAACGCCGCTTGTTCCTTTGATCCCAATTCTGGGTGTTGGAACCTGCTTTTTCATGATGGCATTTTTACCGCTTGATACCTGGATTCGTTTGTTCGTGTGGATGATCATCGGATTTGATGTGTATCTATGGTATGGTATCAAAAACAGCTTCTTATCAGACGGACAAGCTTCGACAGTTCTGAACGGCCGCAAGGTTGCAGGATTGACAGGAATTGTCCTTGCTGTAATTCTTGGAGGTATCGCCATTGCACATAACGCGATGACAAATGGTGAACAAGCAGGGTTGTTCTACTTCTCAATGATTTTTGCAGTCGTTCACGTAATTCTTTTTGGATTATCGCAAATGAAGAAGGCTTAAAAAGACATTGGATATAAACGAAAAAAAGCTTCCCGTCAGGAAGCTTTTTTTCGTTTAACGATATTGAAGATTGCTTAAAGTCTTGCCAAAACTCTTTCAGAAACGGTTTGTCCAATAGAAAGCGAAGAAGTTGCGGCCGGCGATGGTGCGTTACAAATATTGATAGCACCCTTATTTTCAATGATTGAGAAGTCGTCTAATAATCCGCCGTCATGGTCACAAGCCTGCGCACGAACGCCTGCTCCACCAGGAATCAGATCATCACTTTCTATTTCCGGAATTAATTCCTGTAAAGCTTTTGTGAATGCTGCTTTTGAAAATGAACGATAGTATTCACCCATACCGGTCTGCCAGTATTTCATCGCCACTTTTCTAAATCCTGGCCATGCAAGTGCTTCAAATAATTCCGGGAAATTGATATCTGTTTTTTTATAACCTTCTCTCTTAAAAGCAAAAACGGCATTAGGGCCAGCCTCTACGCCTCCTTCTATCATACGCGTAAAGTGAACGCCCAGGAAAGGGAAATTAGGATCAGGAACAGGATAAATGAGGTTCTTAACCAAATGATGCTTTTCCGGTTTGATTTTATAATACTCGCCGCGGAAAGGAATAATTTGAACTTTGATTTCTTCGGCTTGCGTCAACTGAGCAACTTTATCAGAATATAATCCGGCGCAATTAACGACCAGTTTTGTACTATAAATATTTCCGGAAGCAGTAATTACTTCGCTATTTGAAGTCAGGCTTTTTATATTGACAACTTTTTCGCCAAAACGGATTTCTCCGCCCAGTTTTTGAAATATTTCGGCGTATTTTTCACTGACTGCAGTGTAATCAATAATGCCGGTATAAGGCACTGCAATTCCTTCCAAACCATTCACATGAGGCTCCATTTCACGGATTTCACCAACGCTGATCATGCGGTTTTTGGTCAAACCGTTTTGCATACCACGATCATAAAGATTCTTTAAAAGCGGAATTTGCTCCGGTTTTGTTGCAACCACTATTTTTCCGCAAAGATCATAAGGCACACCTTCACGATTACAGAAATCCAGAAGCATATCATAACCACGAATACAATTGGTAGCTTTTAAACTTCCCGGTTTGTAATACAATCCTGAATGAATAACACCGCTGTTATGTCCGGTTTGATGTTTGGCGACACCGTTTTCTTTTTCTAATAACAAAACCTTTAAAGCCGGTTTTTGTTCTTTTATACGAAGCGCGGTGGCCAGGCCAACAATGCCGCCTCCGATAATGATGATGTCATGCATATTTTAAAAACTTGGAAGCACAGAAGAAAATGTTGAAACTTACTTGATTTCCTTTTCTTGTGTAAAACTACTCTCTTCTCTTAAAATATTTTATGAACGTAATATTTATTGTCCAAAAATTCCTTTAACCGCAATATAAAATAGAGTAGAATACATTGATATTACGGTCATATTTTGATCTATCCAAAGCAGTATATACTTCCAATTGTTGGGCCGGTCCAAATATTCGTCGTGTAGTGCTTTATACAAAGAGTGATAGCACCCCAGATACAGAAGAGGTATCACTATGATGGAGATATATAAACTAAATGGTAGCGATAAGGGTAAAAAACGGCTGTTTACAATTATGAAATAAGAAAATATAGCCGATAATAAGATCAGTATAAAAACTGTTGAATTGAAAATGAGTGAATTATTTATTTTTAGCCCTACGGCCTTGCTTAAAATATAAGCAAGGCCTCTTAAAGCTACATAAGCCAATGGTATATAAGTGAAGTAATCAATAATTATCCAAAACATAAACTATAAATCTTAGATATATATTGAATCTTTCCTTTTCAGCAAGTTAGCTTGTTGCTTATAAATCAAAAAACTCTCACTTTCCCAAGTTATTATAGTTACCCCGGAAATGAAATCTTCCCCATCGTCACACTAGGCACGCCTTCGCGCTCACCAAAGGCAACTTCTCCGCCAGCAACTGTTTCGTTGGCTAAAACGGCAAATAACACGGCCTCCTTGGCATCCCCTGACACGCCAAGATCATCGATAAGAGATAAATGGCAGTTTGGTAGTTGTTCATGAATGGCATCCATCAGCACAGGATTATGAGCACCGCCGCCGCTTGCATAAATTTTATAAGTTTCATCCGGTTTGATCATGCGAATAATGGCGCTTGAAATAGTATCCGCACTAAATCTTGTCAACGTAGCAAGAATATCTTCGTGAGATATTCCGGACAAATGATTTTTAAGAATCAGGTCATTCACAAAATCCTTATTGAAAACTTCCGGTCCTGTTGTTTTTGGAAACGGCGCTTCAAAAAATGGAAGAGATTTCAGTGCGTCCAATAATATTTCATCAACTGAACCACTTGCTGCAATCGCGCCATTATCATCATAAGGAATATTGAAAAACTGACGGGCAAAAGCATCAATCAAAGTATTTCCGGGACCAGTATCCGTTGTGAAAATAGCGGATGGATCCAGAGAGCCGGGCAAAAATGTAAAATTGGCAATACCACCCATATTCAGTAAAATCCGGTTTTCTCCTTTTTGGGAAAACAAAAAATAATCCCCGTAAACAGCAAGCGGTGCGCCTTCTCCGCCTGCGGCTATATGTTTTTGCCGGAAATCGCTAAGGGTAATAATTCCGGTTGTAACCGAAATATGATCTCCGTCTCCTATTTGTAAAGTTGAATTTGGAAAACCCGGAAGATTATGCTGTTTTTTTGGTGCATGAAAAACCGTTTGTCCGTGACTTGCGATAAGATCGATTTCCTCTGGTTTAATATTCCATTCTTTCAAACATTCCAGAATCATTCGGCCATGTTCCAGTCCGATTTTCGGGTTTAAGACGCATAAATGCTGAAAGTCTATTTCCCGTTTCGCAAAAATCTCTCGAATGTTATCACGAAAATCTTCTGTGAATGAAACCGTTGCAAATTTCTCAACTTCCAAAATGGTATCCGTTCCGCTTCCCTGGATTTTACAAAGTGCAACATCCAGTCCGTCCAGTGATGTGCCGGACATTAGTCCTATGATGCGTCTCGAAGGCTGGTTGGCAATCTCAGCCAGACGAATGACATGATTTTTCAAGAATGTGTTGGGTTTGGTTTAAAAGAAAATGAGCTGCAAAATATCGATTTTGCAGCTCATTTTCTTTATTTTTATTGAGGATTTGAAGGTGTTGCCGCCTGAGGTGGCTTGGCTCCCCGGTTTTTGTTACCGTTCCTGTTTTTCTTCTTTTTCTTCTTTTTCTGTTCTTCGCTGTATTTCCGATCCAGATTAGCAAGATCACTATTCAAAGATTGAGCGCCTCTGTCAAGTTTCTTTTCAGGTTCCGGAGTCAGAATTTCAAGTGATTCAGGAATCACATTGTTCTTATTCAGTTCCATGATTTCAAGAACCTTATCGATCGCAACAGGATACCAGTTAGTGTCTTTTTCAAAACCAAACCACATGATCTTTTTGAAAATGTCGGTTTTTTGAAGCGTCGCAGTTCCTTTTTTTGTTTTCAAGGGAACATCTACCGTTGGAATATCACGCAGAGCGTCGATATAAGTTTCCAGTTCGTAGTTCAGACAGCATTTTAATCGTCCGCATTGTCCTGAAAGTTTTGCAGGATTCAGCGAAAGATTCTGATAACGTGCAGCCGAAGTTGAGATATTTTTAAAATCGGTAAGCCAGGTTGAACAGCACAGTTCCCGTCCGCAAGAACCTAGTCCGCCTAAACGGCTTGCTTCCTGACGAAGGCTGATCTGCCGCATCTCAATCCGAACCTTAAATTCAGAAGCCAGAGATTTGATCAATTCCCGGAAATCAACACGTTCTTCGGAAGAATAGTAAAAAGTAGTTTTGGTATTATCCGACTGAAATTCAACGTCTGATAATTTCATATTCAGTTTCATCTCACGGATAATTTCCCGTGTACGATAAAGCGTAGGCATTTCACGTGCCATCGCCTGAGTGTGTTTGTCCAAATCTTTTTCGTTCGCAATCCGGTAAATAACATGAATGTCATCACTGATCGCAACGTTTTTACGCTTCATCTGAAGGCGTACAAGCTCGCCCTGTAAGGAAATCGTTCCTATATGCTGGCCAGAAGCCATTTCACAAACTACATAGTCGCCGGTGAAAAAATCCAGTTGATTTATATTACGGAAATATTCTTTTCTTCCGCCTTTGAATTTAACTTCAACAACGTCAAACTTCTGGCTTGCAGGCACATCCATGTGGCTGAGCCAGTCGAAAACGTTCATTTTATTACATCCACCTGTACCACAGGTTCCATTGCTTCCACATCCTGAGACGGCCGATCCTTCTTTAGTACCGCACCCGCCGGATGCACATGATCCACATCCCATAGTTCATCGTCTTCATCAAGAGTTATAACGAATTAAATCCATACCGATGTCGTGTCTGAAATATTTTCCCTCAAACTGAATCGCTTGCGCGGCGCGCTGAGATTTACGGACTGCATTTTCCAGGGAATTTGCTACGCCGGTCAAAACCATCACGCGGCCTCCATTTGTCACGACTTCGGTATTTGCATTAAATGTGGTTCCTGCATGAAACAGAAACACATCTTCAAGCTTATCATTGCCGGAAATTACTTTCCCTTTTTCATAGTCTCCTGGATATCCACCCGATACAAGTACCGTTGTAACAGCCACTTGTGGAGAAATCGTCATTTCAATATCCTGTAAAGTACCTTTTGCAGTCGCTGCCAAAAGTATCAGGAAATCAGATTGTATACGAGGTAAAACCACTTCTGTTTCCGGATCACCCATACGCACATTGTACTCAATGACATAAGGCTCACCTTTGATATTCATCAAACCGATAAATATAAATCCTACATATTTGATCCCTTCACTTTTCAATCCTTGAAGCGTAGGTTTTACAACTTTCTCTTCAACTTTTCTAAGGAAATTGGCATCAGCAAATGCTACGGGCGAAACGGCTCCCATTCCTCCGGTATTCAGCCCGGTATCGTTTTCGCCGATTCTTTTGTAATCTTTTGCTTCTGGCAAAATTTTGTAATGATCGCCATCACAAAGTACAAATACGGAAAGTTCAATTCCTTTTAAAAACTGTTCAATTACGACTTTATTTCCTGCTGATCCAAATTTGCCGTCAACAAGCATCTCTGTAAACGCAATTTGTGCATCCTTGTGTTTTTCAGCAATAATAACACCTTTTCCTGCTGCAAGTCCATCTGCTTTGAGAACAATTGGTAAGGCATGGTTTTCAATATATTCAAGACCGCTTTCCAATGTTTCTGCCGTAAATGTGCGGGAAGAAGCTGTTGGAATATTATATTTCTGCATAAACAGCTTCGAGAAATCCTTGCTTCCTTCAAGCTGGGCACCGGCTGCATTTGGTCCGATAATCTTGATTTTTGCAAGATCAGCCCGGTTTTCAAAATAATCTACGATTCCATTTACGAGCGGTTCTTCCGGACCGACAATCACTAATTCAATATTGTTGTCAAGAACTGCTTTTGCAACTGAATCAAAATCATTATAAGAAATTGGAATATTTGTCGCCACGTTGGCGGTGCCGGCGTTTCCCGGCGCTACAAACAAACTGTCACAAAGAGGGCTTTGGGCAATTTTCCAGGCAAAAGCGTGTTCACGTCCGCCTGATCCCAATATAAGTACATTCATAACCTGATAATAATAATTTTAACGAACAAAAACAATACAGGCAAAATCCTTGCCGGATTGCATTTTAATTCGCCAATTCCGATAAAAACTTAATTCGCACGAGTCTTAATTCCTCTTCGCTGACATCGTCGCCTGAGAATTCGTCAAGTGCTGCTGCGATATTATCTGTTTCTGCACTCATGAAGTAATCATAAATATCCTGCTGACGTTCTTTGTCAATCACCTGATTGATGTAGTAGTCAAGATTCAATTTGGTGCCTGAGTAACAGATATGTTCGACTTCCTCAATAACATCGCCAAGGGCCATATTCTTGACATCGGCAATTTCGTCCAGACTAATTTTTCTATCAACCTGCTGAATGATAAAAATCTTGATCTTGGATTTGTTAACCGTTGATTTTATGACAACATCTTTCGCCGTTTCAATATCATTTTCATCAACATAACGAGTGATCAGATCAATGAACTGGCGACCGAATTTCTGTACTTTTCCCATCCCGACGCCGTTAATCTGCGCCATTTCCTGTTGTGTGGTAGGATAGGTTGTCGCCATTTCTTCCAGAGACGGATCCTGGAAAATAACGTAAGGAGGAAGATCTTTTTCTTTGGCAACTTTTTTACGAAGCGCCTTCAACATACCCAAAAGTGCTTCGTCATAAGCATGTGCGCTGCCGCCTGATGCTGAATCTGCACTGTCATCCTCCACTTTTACCTCTTCTTCTTCGAAGTTGTGGTCTTTGTAAAGTGTTACCGGATATGGATCATTGATATAATTCAGACCTTTTTCTCCAATTTTAAGAATGCCGTAATTTTCAATATCTTTTTCAAGATAATTTAAAATCACCAGCTGGCGAATTGTTGAAATCCAGTAATCACGGGATTCATTCAATTCTACGCCTTTTCCAAAAACATCCAGTTTGTCATGTTCGTAACTACGGACGTATTGATTATCAGTAGCAGTGATCAGATCGGTAATATGTTCACCATCAAAACGTTGTTCGGTAAGTTGAACGGCACGAAGTACGAGAACCACTTCATCCTGAACCTTTGTTTTTTCTGTTGGTTTGATACAATTGTCGCAGAAACCGCAATCCTTGTCAAGATATTCACCAAAGTAACTTAAAAGCTGTCTTCTCCGGCAAACACCCAACGTTGAATAAGCTACCATTTCATTCAGCAAATGGCGGGCGTTATCGCGTTCGGTAACCGTTTTATCCTTATTGAATTTTTCCAGTTTCTGAATATCATCATAGCTGTAAAACATCAGACAATTACCTTCCAGACCATCACGACCGGCACGACCCGTTTCCTGATAATATCCTTCCAGCGATTTTGGCACATCGTAATGAATTACAAAACGAACATCCGGCTTGTCAATTCCCATTCCGAATGCAATGGTGGCCACAATAACGTCCACTTCTTCATTCAAAAAAGCATCCTGGTTGGCCATACGCGTATTGCTGTCAAGGCCGGCGTGGTATGGAAGTGCTTTTACGTCATTAACAGAAAGTAATTCAGCAATTTCTTCAACTGTTTTACGGCTCAGGCAATATACAATCCCAGATTTGCCCTTGTTGTTACGGACGTAGCGGATCAGTTGTTTTTTAGTATCTTTTTTAGCGCGGATCTCATAATAAAGATTTTTACGGTTGAAGGAAGACTTAAAAGTCTCGGCTTCTTCCATTTGTAAATTTTTACGGATATCCTGCTGAACTTTTGGTGTGGCAGTAGCAGTAAGCGCAATGATCGGCAGGTTACCAATGTTTTCGATAATCCCGTAAATGCGGCGATATTCCGGGCGGAAATCATGTCCCCATTCAGAGATACAATGCGCTTCGTCAATAGCGACAAAAGAAATTTTAACTCTTTTCAGAAATTCAAGATTTTCTTCTTTTGTCAAAGATTCCGGTGCGATGTAAAGAAGTTTCAAACTTCCGTCCAGTGCATCGTTTTTTACTCTCGTCATCTCCGCCTTCGTCAGCGTCGAATTAAGAAATTGTGCGTTAATCCCGAATGCAGTCAGCTGATCTACCTGATTTTTCATAAGGGCAATAAGTGGAGATATAACAATCGTCATACCGTCTGTCACCAATGCCGGCAATTGATAGCAAAGTGATTTTCCTGCTCCCGTTGGCATAATAACGAAAGTATTTTTGCCAAGCAGAATATTTTGAATGATAACCTCCTGCTCTCCCCGAAACTGACTGTAACCAAATATTTCTTTGAGTCTTTCTTTTAATGTGTCTAAAACGACATTATCAACCTGCTTTACCATACTTTGTCAACAAAATGGATATCCCAAAAGTCTCTATCTTTGTCTTTGATCTTAATAATTGGAATTAGTTCTCAATAAAACTGTAATTCAGATTTGAAATTAATAAAAAATATTCAGTCCATCGCAAAGAATGTGATACTGCACGAAGCTATTGCTTTACAGAATCTTGTTGAAAGGATTGATGACGAATTTGAAAAATGCGTATATGCCATTTTAAATTCCGGTGGCCGGGTGGTTGTTTCGGGAATTGGCAAAAGTGCAATCGTTGGACAGAAAATTGTTGCGACGCTTAATTCTACTGGTACTCCTGCATTATTTATGCACGCTGCGGACGCAATTCATGGAGATTTGGGCATGATCCAGGATAATGACGTGGTTATGGTTTTATCAAAAAGCGGGGATACGCCAGAAATAAAAGTACTTGTTCCACTGTTGAAACGGACCGGAGTTCCGATCATCGCGATGGTCAGCAATACTGAATCTTACCTTGCCCAGCATGCGCAATTTATTTTGAACGCATACGCTCCGACCGAAGCAGATTCGCATAATTTGGCACCGACTACGAGTACCACATTATCAATGGCTTTGGGAGATGCACTTGCAATTTGTTTGCTTGAAGCCAGAGGTTTTACCCGTCAGGATTTCGCAAAATATCATCCTGGCGGCGCATTGGGGAAAAGATTATATTTGAAAGTCTGTGATATTTATCCCAACAATACGCTTCCGATTGTTGATGAAAATGCTACGTTAAAACAGGTTATTATGGAAATCACTTCCAAAAGACTTGGTGTGACGGCTGTCAATAATGCCGATGGAAAAATGGCTGGAATTATTACGGATGGAGATTTAAGACGGATGTTAAATCAGCATTCTGGTGAAGAACTTTTACATTTGAAAGCTTGTGATATTATGACATCGTCTCCAATTTGTGTTGATCCTGAGGATTTTGCAGTGAAGGCTTTGGAAATTATGCAGTCCAAAAGTATTACGCACGTTGTAGTGGTTGAAGAAAATATTGTCAAAGGATTTGTCCATCTGCACGATTTATTACGCGAAGGTTTAGTATAGTCAAGGAAAATTGAACATAAAAAAGGCTTGAAAATTGAAAGTTTTGCTTTCTTTTTTCAAGCCTTTTTATTGAAATTATTTTCTCAGAATTATCTCAAACGGTTCGATTGCTGAACGGTTTTTTCATCCTTACGGATGTAACGGTTAGCCATCACGTTAGCAAGCATTGCAGCTACCAGGCCGTAAAATCCTATTGTGTAATCACCAGGGATTTGTGGATCAAATAACTTGGCTGCTTTGTAAAAAGTTAAATAAATAACAAGTCCGAGAAGCGTGCTCATCAAAATGGAATTAACTGCGCACAAAGCAGACTGCAAAACCCGGTTACGAAATTTAACCAGTGAGAACGCGGCAACTCCCGCAATGATGATGGCAAGAACCAATAAATATGGAACGGAGTCGATATTTGACTGAACCGGATTAATCTGATGTGTCAGTTTGAGAGCTGTCAGGGAAATCTGCTGATCTCCTGCGGCTGCTATCTTAGTCCAAACAGGAAAGGAAACAAAAATGCCCATTCCTATAATCGTAATGGCTAAAAAAATGGATTGGATGCGTTGCAACATGTTTTGTAGTAATTAATGTTTTGCAGATAAGGTGCAAAATTAGTAAAGACCCAGATTATGAAAAATTTATTTGAAAGAATCATTAAACAACAACATCCCCATACAAATCAAACTCCTCAGCGTTATTAATTTTTACATTGGCAAAATCTCCCAGACGAACATATTGAGTTGCCGGAACCAGCACTTCATTATCAACTTCCGGAGAATCGAATTCTGTGCGGCCGATAAAATGTCCACCTTCAACACGGTCAAAAAGAACTTTATAAGTATTACCGATTTTCTGTTGATTTAATTCAAAAGAAATTCCTTGCTGTAATTCCATGATCGCATCTGCACGTTCTTGCTTGATTTCAGCAGGAATATCATCAGGCATTGTGTAAGAATGCGTATTGTCTTCATGCGAATACTGGAAAGCTCCCAAACGGTCAAAACGCATTTTTTCAACGAACTCATATGTTTCATCAAAAAGTGCTTCGGTTTCTCCCGGGTGGCCAACGATCAATGTCGTACGCAATGTTATTTCTGGTAGTTTTTCACGGATAGAATAAATCAAAGATTCCGTTTTCTCACGTGAAATTCCTCTGCGCATTGATTTCAAAATTTCCGAAGAACCAGATTGCAATGGCATATCAAGATATTTACAGATATTACTGCGTTCTTTCATTACATCCAGAACATCCATTGGAAAACCTGCGGGGTATGCGTACTGTAATCTGATCCACTCAATGCCTTCAACATCAGAAAGTTGAGCCATTAGATCGGATAAATTCCTTTTTTTGTAAATATCCAGACCATAGTAAGTAAGATCCTGAGCGATCAGGATTAATTCTTTGGTACCACGTTTGGCCAAGGATTTTGCTTCTTTTACCAATTCATCAATCGGGCGTGAAACGTGACCTCCACGCATGATTGGAATAGCACAAAAACTGCAAGGTCTGTCGCAGCCTTCTGCAATTTTCAAATAAGCATAATGCGTAGGTGTGGTAAGCAGACGTTCGCCAACAAGCTCATGCTTGTAATCTGCTTTCAGTGTTTTAAGCAAACGTGGAAGTTCATTGGTACCAAACCAAGCATCTACGGTAGGAATTTCAACAGAAAGTTCGTCTTTATAACGGTGCGATAGACATCCTGTTACATATACTTTATCAACAATCCCGGCCGCTTTTGCATCAGCATAACGAAGAATCGTGTTGATGGATTCTTCTTTTGCATTATCAATAAAGCCACATGTATTGATCACTACAATCTGGGAATTATCCTTTTTTGATTCGTGCGTAACATCGAATCCGTTTCCCTTTAACTGGGTATATAAAACTTCTGAGTCAACCAGGTTTTTTGAGCAACCAAGCGTGACAATATTTACTTTATTTGTACGTATTCCTTTGGTTTTCATAGGATGTAGCTATCGGCCGTTAGCTTTTAGCTATTAATTTTTATTGAATAGTAATTCATTACACAACCGGAAGTCAGAAAAGTTTCCTGTGAAGTAGTTGATAATGAACGGTCAAACGGGGTGCAAAGTTCGTGAAAAATTGAATAGCAATTTCTATCAGGCGATAGAATAGTTTAGTTCTCGAGATTTATTTATTTCGGAGATATTATATTTTAATTTTTCGGGTTGCTTTTATTCTGGAAATACTTCTGCTAGCGTGAATAATATTCAATACTTCAACTCTAACCATGGTAATCTTATAGATCACCAGATAGCTTCCACAACGAATATTTCTATACTTTTTTGACTTTGTTGCCAGATACCGGCATTCCGGATGATGTAAATAGTCTTTGGACAAAGATTGAATTTGCAGATTTAATTCATCGATAAAAATGCTTGCAGAAGCATGTGAAAAGGTTTCAATCCCATACATGAATATTTCTTCAAGGCTTAGCAAAGACTGCTCGCTAATTACTACTTCGAGTATTTCGTCTTCCAATTATTTATACGTTCTGAAGCCTGCTGAATAGTATAAAATGGGCCTTTTTCAGCCTCTTTAATCATACCCTTAAATTCATCTTCGTTCATGGATGGACCTTGAACTACAAGACTATTTTTTGAAGTTTTTAATTTGCCCATAATCAAAGATAAAAATTTATCTGATGACGACTAAATCTTTTTAAACAAAGAATCAACAAATTCACTCCGGTCAAAAACCTGTAAATCTTCCATTTTTTCTCCTACACCAATATATTTGATTGGAATTTTGAATTCGTCAGAGATGCCGATTACCACGCCGCCCTTCGCTGTTCCGTCTAATTTCGTAATAGCCAAAGCTGAAATTTCTGCAACCTTTGTAAATTCACGGGCCTGAATTACAGCATTTTGTCCCGTACTTCCATCCAAAACCAGTAAAACTTCATGCGGTGCATCAGGAATAATTTTCTGCATCACGCGCTTGATTTTCGAAAGCTCGTTCATCAGATTAACTTTGGTATGTAATCTTCCGGCGGTATCAATAATGATCACATCCGCATTGATTTCCATACCGCGTTTTAAAGCGTCATAGGCAACCGCCGAAGGATCTGTATTCATTCCATGATCAATCACAGGAACATCAACACGTTTTCCCCAAAGTTTTAATTGTTCAACAGCCGCTGCACGGAAAGTATCCGCCGCACCTAACACAACTTTATGTCCACGGGAATGGAATTGATGTGCAAGCTTTCCAATTGTAGTCGTTTTTCCCACGCCATTTACACCGACTACCATAATTACATATGGTTTTGGCAAATGTTCCGTTTCAAAACTGTCGGTTACGTCAACAGATTTATTTTCTGTAAGCAATGATGCGATTTCTTCCCGTAAAATAATATCAAGCTCAGCCGTCGTTGCGTATTTATCTCTAGCAACACGCTCTTCAATACGCTTGATAATTTTTACGGTTGTTTCAACACCTACATCAGAACTTACAAGGATATCTTCAAGTTCGTCGAGCACTTCTTCGTCAATAGTTGTTTTTCCTACTATTGCACGTGAGAGTTTGCCGAAGAAACTATCTTTGGTTTTTTCGAGACCTTTGTCTAATGTCTCTTTTTTTTCTTTTGAAAAAAACCCAAATAAACTCATAGTCAGATGTATAGGTTAAAATCGAATTTTGTTAGTATGCCAAAAGTATCTATTACTTTCGCATGAATGTTTTTACAACCCAAAAATAAAACAAAAAAGTCCCTCTTGGGACTTTTCGGGCAATCTAATATAAAAACCTTTGAAACATAAGGGAGTAAATCACCTTAGTTTTTAAGGGCACCTTGTACACCATCGATAGGCACCATTTCTTCTTTGAAGGTCCAGGCTCCTGTTTTTGGAGACTTAACGGCTTTAATCACTTTGGCAAATGATTTACCGCCTTCTTTTTTCAGGGTAGCAACTACTTTCTTTGCCATGTCTGTATATAGTTAATATGTTATTGTATATATTAAATGCTATTGTAATTACGACATATCGCTCACCTCTCGGTCAGCAAACATTAAAAGTAATTACTTAATCTCTTTGTGAAGAGTATAACGTCTTAGGAAAGAATTGAATTTTTTCAATTCCATACGACCTGGCGTATTTTTCCGATTTTTTGTCGTTACGTAACGTGACATTCCTGGTACACCTGTTGTCTTCTGTTCGGTGCATTCCAATATAACCTGTACTCTATTACCTTTCTTAGCCATTACTTTACATCGTTTTACAAATAGGACTGCAAAAGTAAGAAGATTTCATATTATTTAAAAAACATATTTCAAATAAAATTTAGATAAATAATAAATTTGAAGAATTTACAACCAGTTATTTTGTGTTAAATATCTGACAATTAGAATTTTAAATCCAATATTAAATTTGCAGTATCTAACGATTTGCAATATACAATAGGGAAATCTAAGACAAACTTGCTTTCTTCGTGTAGTGATTAATCGTAGAAACCGATAATCTGGCGGAATTACTTTAAATATGTTTAAAAAAATGGCACTTAAAAAATTTACTTCTCTGGCAACAATTGCCATAGCTGCCTCAATCTGGATCGGCTGTTCTTCTGCGGAAGACAAGGCCAAGTATGATACTTACTATGGTACGGGCAGCAAAGCTCGTGAAGCAACTGCATTAACAGTGCTTCAGGCTGAAAAAAGAGATGCACCTGAACCTGAAAAAACGCCTGCGGCCGCAGCTCCTGCGGCAAAAGCTGACACTGCCAAAGCTGCACCTGCCGCTGAAGGCGCAACACCTGCGGCTACGGAACCTGCTCCTGAGGCAAAACCAAAACGCAAACCAGTACCTGCTGACGTATCAGCTCTGTTGAATAAACATGCTTGTTTGGCATGCCACAATCCTTACGAAAAAATTATCGGCCCTCCTTACGCGGAAGTTGCCAAAAAGAAATATACAGTGGATCAGATTGTTGAATTGGTTCATGCTCCGAAACCTGAACACTGGCCTGGCTACCCTCCAATGGCTCCAATGGCCCATGTTCCAAAGGCAGATATTGCTGTGATTGCAAACTGGATAAACTCTTTATAAGTTGATTTAACGCAGTTTATTATAGAAAAAACGGGTCGTTCATATGGTGGACGGCCCGTTTTTGTATCTTTGCCATAGAATTTTTAACCAACATGACCGAAAGCATACTCAATCCAACGGAGCTGACCGAAGAACTTATTGCCACTTACGAAACTGTAATTGGTCTTGAAGTGCACTGCCAGCTATTAACAGAATCGAAATTATTCGCTCAGGACCTGAACCGTTTTGGTGCTGAACCAAATACCAATATAGGCCCGTTGACACTTGCGTTGCCGGGAACTTTGCCAAAACTGAATAAAAAAGCAGTTGAATATGCGGTTCGTATGGGACTTGCTTTAGGTTGTTCTATAAGCAGACGCACGATTTTTGATAGAAAAAATTATTTTTATCCGGATCTTCCAAAAGGTTACCAGATTTCCCAGGACAAAAAACCGATTTGTGAAAATGGCGGGATTACGATTTCTGTGAAGGGAAGTGACGGGAAATTATATGAAAAATATATCCGTTTCCACCATATCCATTTGGAAGAAGATGCCGGAAAATCTGTTCATGACGGAAGTGATACGGATACGTTACTGGATTATAACCGTGCAGGAACTCCGTTGGTAGAGATGGTATCTGAACCTGATTTAAGATCGGCGGAAGAAACGGGTGCTTTTGTTACGGAAATTCGCCGTTTGGTACGTTATCTGGATATCAGTGATGGAAATATGGAAGAAGGCTCGCTTCGTTGTGATGTGAACGTTTCGCTTCGTAAAAAAGGAGAAACCAAGCTTGGGACAAAGGTTGAGGTGAAGAATATGAACTCCATCAGGAATATGATGCGGGCAATTAATTTTGAAACACGCAGACAAATTTCCATGCTTGAAAGCGGTGAAACAATTCATCAGGAAACCAGAATGTTTGACGTCGAAAGCGGAAAAACTTATGGAATGCGTGTAAAGGAAACGATGAATGATTATCGTTATTTCCCGGATCCCGATTTAAGTCCAGTCGTTATTTCGGAGCAATGGTTAAGTGAAATTACGGAAGCGATGCCGGCTTTGCCTCAGGCTTTACGTGAGAAGTTTACCAAAGTTTACGGGGTTCCGGTTTACGATGCGCTGGTATTGACGGATACAAAGGAAATGGCGGAATATTTTGAAGCGGTTTGTGCCAAAACTTCTGCCTACAAAGCTGCGTCTAATTGGCTGATGGGCTCGGTGAAATCTTATGTGAATGAACATGACGGAAACATTGAATCTTTCCCGATTTCAGCACAGATTTTGGCTGAGTTAATAGAACTGACAGAAACAAACCTAATCAGTAATTCTGTTGCCACGCAGAAAATATTTCCAATCCTTTTAAGCGAGCCGGAACGTTCGCCAAAAGAGATTGCAATTACAAATAACTGGCTGCAAAACAGCAATACAAATGAGTTGGAATCGTTGGTAGATGAGGTTATTGCATCAATGCCTGATAAGGTGGCTGCTTACCGGAAAGGTAAAAAAGGTTTGTTGGGTTTGTTCGTAGGTGAAATTATGAAGAAATCGAACGGAGCCGCGGACCCGAAAATGGTTAATCAGTTGCTGGCGCAGAAATTGTAAATCTAATAAAATTACAAAGGAGAATATCGCATAGGAATTATGAAGAAACGCATTAGAAATGGCTTTTTTATCTTAGGATTGGCCTTAACGGGTGTCTCCGTAATGGCCCAGATAACTCCTAAAAGTTTTACGATTAATGGAAAAGTTAAAAATGGCTCGGCGGGTGAAAAGGTATTGTTAAGTCAATCTTTGGTAACCGGAACAGCTATAAAACTGGATTCGACGAAAATGAATGCTGACGGATCTTTTACGATTAAAGGTTTGGAAAAAGATGGTGGCAGTTTTTACTTGCTGAATATCGCTGATCGTCAGAAAATAGTTTTGCTTTCAGAAGGCGGAGAAACGTTCAATATTGTTGCGGATGGTTTTGATAAAGACAGCAAAGGAAATCCTGGTAAAGTAGAAATTACAGGTTCGAAAAACATGGAATACTATGCCAAACTGGTGGATATAAACCGTAGTATGGCTTCAAAAGTTGCTGTATGGAATGACGAATATGCCAAAGCCGAAGCAAAAAAGGATGCCAAAAAAATTCAGGAAATCCAGAAAGCATACCAGGGTGCGGAGCAGGAACAGGTAGCGAAAATCAAGACATTGATTCCTGAAATGGGTACGTCGCTGGTTGCTATTTTTGCAGCAAATAACTTTTTAAATCCGGAAACAGATCTTCCTATGTTGCAGGAAGTAGCGAAAAGATTTGAAAGTGTGAAGCCAACACCAAAACTTGCAGAAGCATTTATTGGCCAGATTAAGCGGATCAAAGGTATTTCAGTTGGTGATGAAGCGCCTGATTTCACATTGAATGATCCGGAAGGAAAACCAGTGGCACTTTCGTCGTTACGCGGAAAATTTGTGCTGATCGATTTTTGGGCCTCCTGGTGTGGCCCATGTCGTATGGAAAACCCGAATGTGGTTCGTATGTATGATAAATTTAAAAGCAAAGGTTTTGACATTTATGGAGTTTCTCTTGATAAGGAAGCAAATGCCTGGAAAGCTGCCATCAAAAAAGATAACCTGACTTGGATTCATGGTTCAGATCTTAAATTCTGGAATTCCGTAGTAGCCCAGATGTATGGCGTAAGTGCAATTCCGCAGACTTATTTATTGGATAAAGAAGGAAAAGTTATTGCAAAAAATCTTCGCGGACCAGCTTTGGAAGCTAAGTTGACGGAGCTTTTAGGGATGCAATAATGGAATAAAAATATCGATCAATAAAAAATCCGTGAGAATTTTCTCACGGATTTTTTATTGCTTTACTTATTTATTCTTCATAATAAAACTGCAAAGGATCTGGATATTTGAAATCGTATTCATAAAATGAATTCAATTTTTGGGCAGAAATAATTTTAAATTCTGGCGTGTTTAGCGGCTCCTGAAATGTTGGCGCTTCCCAGCTAAACTGAGCGCAAGATTTGATATAAATTTCTTTTCTGATTGGATGTATTGGGGCCACGATGTTGAAAGTTTCATTGACCACACCCTTTTTTAAAATGGCCGTAATGATTTTCACCGAATCATCTCGATGAATATAATTTACAGGTATTGAGCCAGTTGTTAAGTTCTTTTGTCCTTTTACGTATTTCCCCGGAACACGGTTATAACCCAATAATCCTCCGTGACGCAATATTGAAACGATTCTTTCTCCCCTAAGATTTATTAACAGATTTTCTGCTTCAACCATCGCTGGTGATGCAGATTGTTCCGGCGAAATAACATCGTTTTCAACTACAACCCTGTTTAAATCGGGATAGATACTTGTTGAACTGATGTATAAAATCTCTTTAACCAGAGAATTTTTCACGTGTTCAATAACCGACTTAATTTGCCTGGGATGAAAGTCAGGTTCGTTTTTTGATAATTTTGGAGGGATTGAAATTATTAAAGTATCACAGTCAAAAAAGGATTTAATCTCAGACTCGTTTCCTGAAATTTCCGGGTTCAGATTAAATAAAAATCCCTCTATTCCCGATTCTTTAAATTTTTCAATCTTATCCGCAGAAGTTGTACTTCCTTTGACCTGGGATGAAATATCGTCGCTCAACAGACGTTGAGCTAAGGGAAAGCCAAGCCATCCACAGCCTAAAATGCTTATCCGTTTTTTTTCTATTTTTGTATTTTGATCAATCATAATTCGTTTCGTCGAATGTTTTTTATACGCACTTTAATCATTTTCATCTGCCTTGTATTAGGTTTTTCATCCTGTAAAACAGACACTAAAAAAGAAGCTGTTTCAGATTCCGGTTCATTGGAAGTTACGGTTCGGACTGAAAATCTGGATGAAGTATTGTTTTCTTGTAAATCGGTACAAGACGTACAAAGTTTTCTGGACAAACACCCTTATTTATCGGACTGGTACTTCACCGATGCGTCCGTCGCCAAAGCCGAATTGCCGGCTCATCTTTTTCAGATTCTGCAAAATAAAGATTTTAGAGCATTCAAAGTGCAGTTGGATTCAATCATCGGCGATCGAAACGTTTCTATAATCAATCCTTTAAAAGAAGTTTTTGGACAAATCGCAAAATTTTATCCGCAATTTAAAGCACCGGAAGTAAAATTTATGGTAACCGGTTTTGCAGGAAACGATCTGTATATTTCTGATTCGCTGATCGTTATCGGACTTGATTATTTTGGCGGTCCAAAAGCAATGTATCGTCCCGATGTTTACGATTATCAGTTAAAACGCTATCAAAAGGAATACATCGTTCCCTCGATCATTTTCTTTATGTCGAATAAATACAATCACATCAATGCATCTGATCGCACGCTTTTGGCTGATATGATTGGCTATGGAAAAGGATATGAATTTGTAAAACAGGTAATGCCTAAAACGCCCGATAGTCTGATTTTGGGTTATTCAGAAGAAAGTTTGACAAGAACGTACAATAGCCAGGAAGCCATCTGGTCATTTTTTGTGTCAAATAAATTGTTGTACGAAAATACTGATCTTAAAAAGCAGAAATTCATAGGAGAACGCCCTTTCACCACAGAAATAGGAAACGAAGTTCCGGGCGGAATCGGACGCTGGATAGGCTGGCGGATTGTTAGTCGTTACATGGCAGAAAACCCCAATGTGACTTTACCAGAACTTATGAAAAATGACAACGCCGCAAATCTTCTGCAAGCTTCCGGTTATAAAGGACAAAAGGATGAGGAGGAGTAACTTTTTTGCTTACTTTTGCCGAAAGAAAAATATAGAAGTTGGTTAGTAAGAGCAAAAATCGAAAAGCGCTCAAACTTTCAACTTTCAACTTTCAACTCTCAATTCATTAATGCCCATAACCCTTTTTATTTTCCTGGCGATCGTTCCCGGCTTCGTAGTTGTCGGCGTATATCTTGAACGTAAGGTTTCGGCTTTTATTCAAGATCGGCTTGGACCTATGGAAGTTGGAAAATGGGGTTTATTACAGCTTTTTGCGGATCTTTTAAAATTGCTTCAAAAGGAAGATATTGTACCAAAAGCTGCTGATCGCAGGCTTTTTCTTATTGCACCTATCGTAATTTTCGCTTCTGTTTTTACAGGTTTTGCAGTAGTTCCGCTGGCTCCTGATCTGGCTGGTTCGGGTGCGGCTGTGGGTGTTTTCTTTTTATTGACGATCGTTTCTGTGGATGTAATCGGTCTTTTAATGGCTGGTTGGGGATCAAATAATAAATTTGCTTTGTATGGTGCTATGCGTGCTGTAGCACAAATTATTTCCTACGAAGTTCCGCTGGGATTGTCAATTCTTTGTGTAGTAATGTTGTCTCAAACGCTGGATTTGCAGATCATCAGTTTTCAGCAGGGAATTTATTCCGGAGAAACTGTTTATCTTTTTGGTATGAGAAGATTTGGTATTGATGTTACCGCAGTCGGTGGATTTCTATCATGGAATATCATCCGAAATCCTTTTTTACTACTTGCCTACGTAATCTTTTTTATAGCTTCACTAGCCGAATGTAACCGTGCTCCCTTCGACTTACCAGAGGGAGAATCTGAATTGGTTGCAGGATTTCATACAGAATATTCAGGTATGCGCTGGGCACTATTCATGTTATCAGAATATGGTATGATGCTGCTTGTTTCCCTACTGGGCGCAATTCTTTTTCTTGGCAGCTGGAATACGCCATTTCCTAATATCGGCCCATTAAAACTGGCAGACTGGACAAGTGGTGAGCCCGGAAGCTGGTTTGGCTATTTAACCGGAGCTTTCTGGTTATTAGGAAAAGCATTAATAGGAATTCTTATACAAATGTGGGCGCGCTGGACACTTCCACGTCTTCGTGTGGATCAGCTGATGTATTTAGGATGGAAAGTTTTAACTCCGGTTGGACTGGTTTTATTCTTTATTTCGGGAGTCTGGCGATTGTTAGGAATTTAAAATTACCCAAGCAAGTCATTTATTTCAATTGAAAACCCATTCAAAATTTTAGATTTTACAATTCCCTCATGTTTTGCATAAGAAAACCGAACAAATTCCATATCCAGGTTTTCTAAAATCTCAACTGTCTTTTTCTTAGGATCAACCAGCCAAAATTCCCGAACGCCAAAAATTTCGTAAGAATAGCGTTTGGTATTAAGATCATGGTATTTATTGCCAGACAGAATTTCTATAATTATGTCTGGTGCGCCAATAATTTTGGAGTCTGTTATTATTCCTGAATTGGTTTTTGAGATAAAAAAAATATCTGGCTGATACACATTCATGTCATCAAATTCGACATCCAGTGGCGCACACAAAACTTCTCCCAGATTATTTTCATTTACAAAGTTGTGCAGCGCAAAAAAGATGTCACGCAATATGCGTTGATGTTGATAAGTCGGCGATGGAGACATAGTTAAATTTCCACTGATCAATTCATAGTATGGGGGACCATCCGGCAATTTTTGCAGGTCGGAAGCCTTATAACGTGGATTGAGTATCAATGGATTATTGCCTATGCTCATAATCGTATTAATCAACTATTTCAGCACCATCCAAAATATAATTCATCTTATAAATATCGTCGGCGTTTAATTGCAGCGTTCCCTGAAAAGTCAGCCTTTCGTCAGTCTTGAATTTTCTTGTTCCTTTTTTGAAATTCAAAGTCATAACAGTTTCCGGTCCGGCTCCTCCGCAGAAAAAACACGCACTGAATGGAAATGCTGATAAGACGTACAAATTCGCATCCAGATCAACAGGAAGAATATAACCTGTAATGGTTACGGGTTGATTTTTTAATTTCTGTACACTTGGACCAAAAGTCGGATGCAGCATATATATTGATTCTTCTGCATACCATTTCTTTTTAAATGTTACATCACGCAAAGTTTCCCAGGTTAATTTTACTGGGGCAGAAGCAGGCGTAAAAGCAAATAAAGAAGTAAGTAGCAGAGCCAGTGTAATGAAACGTACAGATTTCATATTATATAATTTTTTTGTGCAAAAAGGATTCAGGTATTAAACAAAAATACAATTAATATCATTCCTCTGCCAGTGTCCGGGAGATATTCAGCCGGTAAATGCCAAGCGAAGGTAATGCAGCAGCCAGTAATCCGAGAAGAAGTGCTCCGGCTAATAAATAAAATTCTTCGGGCAAGAGATTAAATTCCTTGATTGAATAATGGAAATCCTGTTCGGCCGCTCTGCTGAATAACCACAAACCAACTCTGCTCAAAATAATTCCGGAAAGATATCCGGTAATCGCCAAAATCAAACCTTCAAGTAAAAGCATGAAGAATAATTTTGTTCTGGTTGCACCCATGGAAAGCATCAGCGCCATTTCATATTTCCTTTCTTTAAGTGAATTGTAAAGAGAAATAAAAACACTCACACCGGCTATTACAATAATTACTAAGGCCAGCGCACGTAAAGTTTCGATTCCTACGCCCAAAAGCGAGAATAACCTGTTTATTTCAATACTTGGCAAAGCTGCCTGCATAGAAGTATTTTGATTGATCTGACGTGGAATAGTTATCAAACCCATTGGATTACGAAATTGAATTAAGGCGCTTGTTACCTGTTTTTCTGCTTCGTGATGCATTTCACCCATTTCCTCTTCATGCGCCGGATCGCTTTCTTTCACATTTTGTGCCGGAGTTTCCGCATGTTCATGAATTTCCCAGACACTTTCAAGATTTGTTAAAACCAATTGATCAACCACAGAACCTGTCGGTTCAAAAATGCCTGTTACCTTATATTTTTTGTCGTTATGCGCATCACCATCAGAATCCAGGCCATGAGAACTGGCAAAAGTATCCCCGATTTTAAGTTCTGAATTTTTCGCCACTTTGCTGCCCAGCGTCACATCCATTGGCTTACTAAACAAAGCTCCATCTTTTATTTTGGCCTGAAAATGCTCAACATATTTTGGTGTTGTACCCACAATCCGAAAACCATGATAATTATCCCCCATTGACAAAGGAATAATGGTTTTAATAAACGGATTTCTTTTCAGCGCATTCACTTCATTCAATGGAATATTTCCTGTTGGAGAATCAATTTGGTAAATACTGGATAAAATCAGCTGCAACGGACTTCCTTTGGCACCAACAACCATATCAATGCCTCTGATATTTCTTCTGAATTGTTCGTCGAGCTGTTTGTTTAAAAGTAATAACAATGATATCATGCCAATACCCAGCGTTAACAGCATCGCACTTAAAAAGCTGTTTAATTTTTTTTCTTTAAGATTGGCAATACTTATTTTGAAGAGATTCATTCGGATCGTATTTCTATAAGTTAAAGTTTACTTTTCGTAAACTCAGAGGTCATGAAGGATTGAAACTATAAAAAAACCTGATTTGGAAATTCGTCTTTTAGTCGCTGGTCATGAGTTACTACTACCAGACTTGCTCCGATCAATGAAGATTGTTTTTTAAGAAGTTCTATCACTTTCTGGCAATTATTATCGTCAAGATTGGAAGTAGGTTCGTCTGCCAGAATTACATTTGGATTGTTCATTAACGCCCTTGCAATACTAACACGCTGCTGTTCACCCTGACTTAGTTGTGTTGTTTTTTTAGAAAGATGATCGGCAAAACCCAATTGTTCAGCCAGAAAAGATGCTTTTTCTTTATCCTGTTTATTTCCTGCAAGATAGCTCGACAGCAAAATATTATCCATTACAGACAAAGCACTCACAAAATGTGCACGCTGATAAATAATTCCCAGATTTTTTGCCCGAATATTTGTTCTTTCCGCTGACGACAAACCAGATAATGCATGCCCGGATATCTGAATATTCCCTGAATCCGGTTGTAACAGAAGTGCCAGCAAGTGTAAAAAAGTGGTTTTTCCTCTGCCTGATTGCCCCAGGATCAGAAGCGCTTCTTTGTCATTGCAAGCGATGTCCGGAAAACTGAACTGCTTTTGTGGAGAGTAGGAAAACGTCAGGTTTTTACTGGTAATCATTAGGAAGATCTCATTTCAATTATACAATAATAGTAAATTTATGATTTTTGATTGAGAAAGAGCACAATATAATGGCTCCCAAGTTACTTTTATGACTTTGGCCTGTACTCTATTAAAGTAAGACTGCTTTGCTTCAATTTAAATTATACTTGTCTTACAAATAAAATTTATAGAAATACGTTGAAAAGGAGATATATCCTTAGGAAAACCGACAACTGTTCTATTTTTGCAAAAAATTGATCTAAAATGTTTAAAACTTTTAAAATGAGACCGATAAGCAAAAGACTGTCATTTCTTCTGGTGCTTGGATTATTGGTTGTTACTTACAACACTGAGGCACAGGTAAGACGTGGAACTTTTATTCCTTACTCAACCGTAGGATTCGGGGTTGGAACCTCAAATTATTATGGTGATATGGCATCATACACAACACCATTAAGGTCAACTTTTGGTATGATGAGATGGAGTGTAACAGGAAATTATACAAGACATTTTACACCGCGACTTGCGGCGAGAGCTTCTTTTACTTATGCGAGAATTGCTGGTGATGATTATAAAATGAACAAAAAGGATCCGACAAACATAAGATACGCCCGCAATCTTAGTTTCCGCAATGATCTGAAAGAATTTGCCGTGGAAGGAATTTTTAAACTTACTCCTGACAATCGAAGTTACGATCGCAGGCCTCAGTTTAGCGCTTATTTATTCGGTGGGGTAGCTGTGGTTGCACATAATCCTAAGGCACTGGATACCTTTGATGGTAACTGGGTGAAATTACAATCTCTTGGAACGGAAGGGCAAGGCAGACCAGGTTATGACAAACCATATTCTTTAATACAATTTGCTATTCCGCTTGGAATTGGTGTCAGGTATAAAATAAATGACAGATTTGATATGGGTGCAGAGCTTGGTTTTCGTAAAACTTTCACGGATTATCTTGATGATGTTGCCGGTAATTATGCTGATCCTGCTGTTTTTGCCGATAATCCACTTGCTCTTACAATGGCAAATAAATCGACAGAAAGATATACTGTCAAAAAAGGAGTAGACAGAACAGAAGGTCTTAAGCAATTTGTGCAAACTGCTTACAATATTCAAACAGAAGATCCATTTTCAGTCGTTCAGCAAAATTATGGAACTGCTGGCTATGCAAGAGGTACGAGCCCTAATCTTAAAGATAATTATTTGATAGGAACGGTTCACATCAACTATATTATTCCTTCACAGATCAAGTGCCCACCTTTGAAATAAACAGATCAATATTAAATACATTGAAACAGTTGAGTGTAAAATTTTTCCTGAAACTTCTCGTATTAACCGGCTCGGTTTTACTGGGACTTGAAACCAAAGCCCAAAAAATTGAAGTTGGTGGTGGCTTAGGCATTTTTAATTATAAAGGTGATATTTCGCCATCGTATAGATTCCGGTTTGTAAAACCGGCTGGAAGTTTATTTTTCAGATACAATCCCAATCAAGCATTATCCCTTAAGGCAGAAGTTGCCGCAGGTCTGGTTGGTGCTTCGGATCAGTACAGCAAAGATCCTTTTCAAAAGATTAGAAATATGTCATTCCGGTCAAGGATTACGGAGATCACAACAGTAGCGGAATACAACTTTCTCGACTATCAGGAAAAACGTTATGCCGTAAACTGGACGCCTTATGTTTTTGGCGGTATTGGATATTCGAAATTTAAACCGGACGTAGTTACTGATAATTATAAAACCAACACATTTATCATCCCTTACGGTGTCGGAATAAAATATCAGATTAAACGGCCATGGAATATTGGTCTGGAATACGGATCGCGGAAAACATTTAGCGATTACATTGATAATCTTGGTGGAGATCCGAAAAATAATGACAAGCTTCAACAAGGTGACCCGTCCAGAAAGGATGCTTATTATTATATCCGGCTGTCTGTAAGTTATACCTTTTACCGAATTGTTTGCCCCTAACTCCTATGAAAAAACCTCTCCTGATCCTTTCCATAATTGTTGTCCTTTTAATCATTGGGTTTTTTAGTTTTAAAAGATATACCAAATCATCCAGCCCTGCCGCTGTCGCCGAATTTCATCAAAAAGGAATTGATGTTGAAGTGAATTACAGCCGGCCTTCAAAGAAAAAACGATTTATTTTTGGCAGGGAGCAGGACAATGCACTGGTGCCGTATGGAAAAGTATGGAGAACCGGAGCGAATGAAGCTACCACAATTAAATTTGGCGAAGGCATTGTGTTTGCAGGAAAACCCGTAAAAGCCGGTACATATTCAATCTGGACCATTCCCGGTCAATCAGAATGGACGGTAATTCTGAATAATGAAATAGGTCAATGGGGTACAAATTATAACGACGGCCAGGATTTTCTGAAAGCAAATGTCCCGATTAGAATTAACCGTAAGGTTGAAGAATTATTTAAAATTTACTTTGAAGAGCAGCCTTCTGGCGTTAACATGATTTTAAGCTGGGATCAAACAGAAGCGATTATTCCAATCAAACTTCAGTAAATTCCTAACCTCCCTTATTATTATGTTTGTTGAAGCCATTGAAAGGGTCGACCAGTTCACCCGTCCTATTCATTTTATTGCACGTTATTACGGAGGAAGTGATATAATCCCCGGAACCGGAACATTATTTTTTATCAATGAAGATGGTTTTGCAATCACATGTCGTCACATCGCCCGGCAAATCCTGTATGCCAATCAGATTTACGAAAACTACCTTAAATTTAAAGGTGAGCTAAGAAGATTCGAACGTGATCCGGGTTATGATACTCAAAAACAATTTCTGGAAGGCAAGTATAAAATTAATTCTGAAACACCAATCAGGATTCTTTCCAACTTTATAAATTGTGTCAATGCTTATAAAAGCCTGACAATCAATTTACACCCGACACAAGATCTTGCGGTAATTCAGTTCAGGGATTATGAGACCAAATTTTATCAGGGACATGCAACATTTCTAAAAGATACCAGGGAAGTCAAACAGGGTAGATATCTTTGCCGGTTGGGTTATCCTTTTCCTGAGTTTACCAATTATCAATTGAATAAAACTACAAATGATATTGAATGGATTAAGGAAGGACGGGTTAATACACCCAGTTTTCCCATTGACGGAATAATAACCAGACATATAGGAGAAAGCAATGCAATTGTAGGTATAGAAATGAGTACTCCGGGATTAAGAGGACAGAGCGGGGGCCCGCTATTTGACCGTAATGGCGTCATTTATGGTATGCAAAGTGCGACAAGACACCTGCACCTGGGATTTGACCAGGTTAATCGGGAAGTAATCACTGACGGGCATAGAAAAAGAGTGTCAAACTTTCCTTTTCTTAATGTTGGTCAGTGTGTTCATGTTGATGTAATTAAAAGTTATCTCCGCGAATTAAAAATCAATTTCTTCGAAGCGGACGACGTCAAGTAATTAAAAGATTAATTTCAATTCTTCGAGGCGACGAATATCATAAGTTGGAGATTCGTCAAAAGAAAGTCCAGCAGGATTTAGATAAACCGTATCCAGGCCAAATTGTTTTGCGCCCATAACATCGGCAATCCAGTTGTCTCCTATCATAATACTTTCTTCCGGAGATGCATTAGCCATTTCCAGCGCATAAGCGAAAATTTTCGGATCGGGCTTTTTCGCATTGGCATTTTCAAAAGTTATTACGTTTTTGAAAAAGTGAGAAATACCGGAGCTTGAAATCTTTTTTGCCTGGATGTCATTAAAGCCGTTGGTTACGATGTGAACTTCGTAACCTTTTTCTGTTACGTAATCCAGAATATCAAGAGCGCCTTCAAGTAAATGTTTTTTTTCCGGAAGCGTATTCAGATAGATTTCTCCAATTTCTACGTGATTAGGTGGACAATCTACACCCAGTTCTTCAAAAACCATTTTGAAACGGTTTTCACGTATATAGGCATGGTGCAAAGTTCCTCTGTCAAAAGCATCCCAAAGTGCCGTATTAATTCTTAAAAATGACTGAATAAAATTTTCCATGGAGGATACACCATGCTGTTTCAGGTCAGAATTATAATAAATATCTTCAAGAGACTCAGAAGAATTCTTCTCAAAATCCCATAATGTGTGATCGAGGTCAAAAAAAAGATGCTTGTATTTCATGCTCTAAAATTATTGTTTGTTCTCAGATAAAATTCAAAATTTTGGTCCGAATACTTTTAACAAATTTTTCATAATTCGATCCAAAGTCCTATAATCTATCGTATATTATTTGATATGTTCAATTATTTGCACTAATAGGTATAGACGTAACAAAATTGTGGTAAAAACGGGCAGTTGTGTTATTTACTTGTTAATATGTGTTAATTAGAATTAAATTAGAAAAAAAAGGAGTGCAAACATTTGCAAATCAATTGCCAAATCTATTTCTTTGATTAATATAATTCAAAAACTACCAAATTTACTTCATTTTCACACTTACTAAAGAAAGGAGAAACAATATAGACGAACTGCTCTACGTTAACTAAATCGAATAGTAAAATGGAGAAAGTCCAAGTTAGCGACAGTGAGTTGGTAACATTGTATATTCGTGGTAATGAGAAAGCCTTTGAAAAGCTTGTTCAGCGCCATAAGTCAAGAATTTACACGACTATTTACCTGATTGTCAAGGACCAATATGTAGCCGAGGATTTATTACAGGACACATTTATAAAGGCAGTTGACACAATAAAGTCAGGCAGATATAATGACGAAGGTAAATTTTTGCCATGGATTATACGGATCGCACACAACCTAGCCATTGATTATTTCAGACGCGATAAACGCTACCCCAATGTAGTGTTCGAAGATGGAAGCAGCGTATTTAATACACTGGATTTCGCGGAGGATTCCGTTGAATCAATCCAGATTCGGCAAGAAACGCACGAGCAGCTGAGGGAGATGATCCAACGGTTGCCGGATGTACAGAAGCAGGTTCTGATCATGCGCCATTATGAGGACATGAGTTTTCAGGAAATTGCTGATGCAACAGGTGTGAGTATTAATACGGCATTGGGAAGGATGCGTTACGCGTTGATAAATTTGCGCAAGCAATTCAGCCAACGTACCCCGCAATATGACAAAAACTTTTACCTACGATGATGTTATTAGGTATTTATATGCCGAAACAACTCAAACTGAAAATGACCAGATCGTTGAAGCGCTAGCGCTTGACGATGATTTAATGAATTTTTATCTGGATTCTTTGGAAATAAAGGAACAGATGAACAAAATTGTCCGAATCCCTTCGGATCGTTCTGTCCAGAAAATTATTCATTATTCACGGCAAAAAACATCAAAACAATCTATTGCTCTCTCTTGTTAGGAAGCTCAATAGATTGTTTTTTGTTTTTAAGTCTGTCTGATATTTTTATCAGACAGACTTAACCTGTCGTTTCCTTTTTTGTAAGAGGAAGCCATATTTTCCTGTGTCTTATATCATGTCTGCCTGATCAGCCGAATTCTTCACTGGTTTAGAATAATTATTATCATCCCAAATTTTTAGATAAGAGGGCATTGGTCCTTTATTATTAATTTTGTCAACGGCTAGCTTTGTTTAGTCTTGTTGAACAATTATCATCATGTTTGGTCAGGTTTATGAACAGAAAAGAGCGTTTTCAATTATTTTTAGCATATTTCACCACAAATTTCCCGGAACCTGAAACTGAGCTTCACTATACCAATCCTTTTGAATTGCTGATTGCCGTTATTTTATCTGCCCAATGTACAGACAAGCGGATTAATCAGGTCACTCCGGCACTTTTTAACCGCTTTCCTGACCCGGAATCTTTGGCGGCATCAAATTCAGAAGAAGTTTTTACTTATATCCGCTCCGTTTCTTATCCCAATAATAAAAGTAAACACCTTGTTGGTATGGCGAGAATGCTCGTCGATAAGTTTGAGTCACAAATTCCGGCTTCAATTCCTGAATTACAGGAGCTTCCGGGTGTCGGCCGGAAAACGGCCAATGTTATTGCATCCGTTATTTTCAACCAGCCGGCTATGGCTGTTGATACACACGTTTTTCGGGTTTCAAGACGGTTAGGATTGGTACCTTCTACCGCTACAACACCGCTTGCTGTGGAAAAAGGTTTAATGCGCCATATTCCAACAGAACTGGTGCCCAAAGCTCATCACTGGCTTATTTTACATGGACGTTACATTTGTCTGGCGCGAACACCAAAGTGTAATATTTGCCCGCTAACTTCATTTTGTCTGTACTACGAGAAACTTAAAATTTAAATTTTTTTAATAATTGTTCCAACCTTTTGGTCTCTCATAAGGTCTGATAAGTAAGATTGGAAAAATATTAATGAATAACCTATTTTGAAAAACATTAAAAGGAACGAAATGAAGAGTAAATTTTTAACACTGGGCGTGATGTTGGCTGGGCTTGTCGGGATGATATCTTGTAACAAAGGGATGGAATATGACGATGAAGCAAAGGCAGTTGAGAATCAGCAATCAATAGAAAAATATCTGGCTGACAGTTCTATTACAGCTACCAAAGATTCATCAGGAATGTATTATGTGTTGAGAAAGGCGAATCCTGCCGGAGCGAAGCCAAAAGCTGAGGAAGGTGTACGACTAAATTTTAATGGTTATACTTTGGATGGAAGATTGGTGGCTTCTTCTGTAAATACGGATAAAATTCCTTTTGTACGTCCTTACAACCTGGGATTTTTGCTTGGAGGAATGGAACGTGCGCTGAATATTCTGCGTGTGGGAGAATCTGCTACGCTATTTATGCCATTCTATCTTGCTTTTGGTTCTTATTCGTCTGATAATATTCCTGCATATTCTGTGATTAAAATGAATATCGAGGTGGTTAATAGCCGTTCGGAAGTGCAGCAGATAGACGATTTTATTGCAGCGAATAAACTGACTGTTTCCGAAAGGACTACTGATAATCTGGTAATTGCGAGAACAAATACGGTAACGGGAGATTCGATAGGAACTGGAAAAATTGTTAATATATCTTATAAAGGCAAACTGTTAACTGGTGCGACATTTGATAATGGAGATAAACCCTATTCCTTTACCACTGGTACTGGTGGAATGACTGGAGGACCTGTTATTGGTTTTGATCGCGCAATACGGAAATTGCGTAAAGGAGAAAAAGCTACAATTGTCTTTCCATCAGCAATTGGTTATGGAAAAGCCGGTGTGCAGGCTTCTGGAATTTATTACATCTATCCATATTCACCTATATCCTTTGATGTTGAAGTATTGTAAGTAATTTCAACAAGAAAAGAAAGCCTTCCGAATTATCCAATCGGAAGGCTTTTTAATGCTATATGAAATACGTCACCGATATTTTTAGAAATAAATAATAAATCTACATCGCTTAGAGCAGATCCTGAAGGTAAACAAAGTCCTTTTTCAAAAAGGTCTCCCGCTAAATTTCCTCCAAAATACGGAGCATCTTTAAAAACCGGCTGTAAATGCAATGGTTTCCACAAGGGCCGTGATTCAATATTTTTTGTTTTTAGATACAACCGGATTTTATCAGCATTTATTTCCTTTGATATTTTCGAATCAAGTAAAATACAAGTCAGCCAACGATTAGAAATAAAACCTGGTGGTTCATTCTGAAAAGAAATACCAGGGAATTTTCCCAGCTCTTTTTTGTAAAATTCAAAATTAGCCCGTCTGCTTTTTACACGTTCATCAATTACATCAAGCTGCGCTCTGCCAATTCCTGCACAAATATTACTGAGACGATAATTATAGCCAATTTCTGAATGTTGGTAATGCGGCGCGTCGTCTTTCGCTTGTGAAGCCAGAAACTTTGCTTTTTTTATTATAACCGGATCATCTGATAGTAAAGCACCACCACCGGATGTCGTAATAATTTTATTTCCGTTGAAAGAAATAATACTCATTTTCCCAAATGAGCCCAGCTTTTTGCCATGGTAGGAAGATCTTAATGCTTCGGCGGCATCTTCAACAAGCGGGATTTCATATTTTTCACAGAGGAATAATATTTCATTCAATTGAACGGGCATCCCGTAAATATGCACGCCTATTATTGCCTTCGGTTTTTTGCCTTTTTTTACATAATACTTAATGGTTTCTTCTAAAATGTTAGGACATATATTCCAGGTTAAATTTTCACTGTCAATAAAAACAGGTGTTGCTTTGAGATAAACAATTGGATTAGCACTGGCGGCAAATGTAAAGGTTGGACAAATGACAATATCACCTGGTCCTACACCAGCCATAATCAGTGCAAGATGTAGAGCTGCCGTACCTGAGGAAAGCGCCACAGCCTCATTAATACCAACGTATCTTGCAAGTTCCTGCTCGAAAGCATCAACATTCGGCCCCAGCGGTGCAATCCAGTTTGAATCAAATGCCTCCTGAATATATTTTATTTCCTGTCCACTCATATGTGGCGGAGATAGCCAGATCTTTTTCATAAATGGTAAGAAATTATCTTGGCAGGATTTCCACGCACCATCGTTCCATCCGGAATATCTTTCGTAACAACACTACCGGCTGCTATAAAACAATTTTTTCCAATCGTTAGACCAGGCGCAATAATACTTCCCACTCCAACTAATGTATTTTCTCCAACATAAACATTTCCAGACAGAATTACACCGGGTGCGAGATGAACGAAATCACTGATCACACAATCGTGATCAACCGAAACAGATGTATTAATAATTACATGTCGGCCAATAATGGCATCGGCCTGGATGACAGCGTTGTGTAAAACAACAGTTCCTTCTCCAAGTTTTACAGTTTTGTCAATAATGCAGGAAGGGTGGATTGTTATTCCAAAAGGATGTTTTACCTGATTTGAAATCTTTCTTCTGACCGAATTATCGCCAATTGCGATAATCAGTTTTTGATCGGGCAAAATATCTGAATTGTAAAATCCTGAAACTGTCATTCCATAGATTTCTTTCCTGCCTGGAATATCGTCAAAGATCAAATCAACCTTGTCACGATTGGCAACAATACAGGAAATTATAACCTTGGCGTGTCCGCCAGAACCGTATATGATCATTTTTAAAGTGTGTGTTATGTCAGCAATTATTTAATCAAAGATGAAGATCCGGTAAATTTTTCCATCATTTTATTGGAGTAAAATGTACGGTTTCTCCGAGAAATCAATTTTATTAATGTTATCAAAAAAATTTTTGAATCAAGTTTTAGTGACAGATTATCAACATAATACAAATCATATTTAAATTTCTCTTCCCAACTTATTTCATTACGCCCATTGATTTGCGCCCAACCGGTAATTCCGGGTTTTACATCATGACGGCGAAGTTGATTTTGATCATATCCTGACAAATATTCTATTAGCAATGGCCTCGGCCCAACTAAACTCATTTCTCCTTTCAATACATTCCAAAGCTGCGGAATTTCGTCCAGGGAAGTTCTTCGCAGAAATTTTCCGACTCGTGTTATTCTATCCTGATCAGGTAACTGATCCATACTTGGATCGTTTGAGTCAAGCATTGTTTTGAATTTTACAATCATAAAAATCTTGCAGAATAAACCAGGGCGGGATTGAAAAAAGAAGGGTTTTCCTTTATTAAAAAAGCATAAAAGAAGTGTCAGAAAAAGAAAAAGCGGAGACAGGATTATTAATCCCGTCGCCACTGATATGATATCAAAAAATCTTTTTCCAAAACTTTTATACATGTCTTCATTTATTAAATCAACTAATAAATTTCAGACAGGTAACTTAAATCAATCTGCTAATACAAAGCAGGGAAATGATTTGGATCGGTTTCCTGCATAATTTTGTATGCTACTTCAATCACATCATCCATATTCGGTTTGGTGAAATAATCTCCATCAGAACCATAAGGAGGACGATGTGGTTTAGCTGAAATCGTAACAGGGGACGAATCAAGCCAGCGGTAAGCATTTTGCGCTTCCAAAACCTGCTGCATCATAAAGGCCGAGGCACTTCCCGGTACATCTTCATCTGCAAAAATCACTCTGTTCGTTTTCTTGATTGATTCCAGAATCCGGTGATCAACATCAAATGGTAATAATGTCTGCACATCAATTACCTCGACCTCAATTCCCAGATTATGTAATTGTGTTGCTGCCTCCATCACTATACGGCACATGGAGCCATAAGTAACGATGGTGACATCTTTTCCTTCTTTCAAAATTTCCGGCTGGCCAAGTGGAATGCATATTTCTCCGATATTATCGGCCAGTAATTCTTTCTGACGGTAAGCGTTTAGCGGTTCAACAACAAGTGCCGGATCATCGCCTTTTATTAAAGTATTATATAAACCGGCAGCCTGCGTAAAATTTCTTGGAACAACAATATGCATACCGCGAACGCTGCTCAACATTGTCCCCATAGGAGAACCTGAATGCCAGATTCCTTCCAGACGATGCCCGCGGGTGCGAATAATTAACGGTGCTTTTTGTCCGCCAGCGGTTCTGTAACGCAGACTTGCAAGGTCATCGGTAAGCGTGGCGAGAGCGTAATAGATATAGTCAAAATACTGGATTTCAACGATTGGACGTAAACCTCTCATGGCCATTCCGATTCCTTGTCCGATAATCGTCGTTTCGCGAATTCCTGTATCAGTTATCCGAAGTTCTCCATATTTTTCCTGCAATCCGGCTAAACCCTGATTCACATCACCAATCATCCCGACATCTTCACCAATAGCCACCACGCGTGGATCCTGTGCAAATAATGCGTTGAAATAAGAGCGAATAACTTCACGGCCATCGACCGTTATACTATCATCAGAAAATACAGGATTTACCGGTTCAACCAGCAGTGGAGATTCATCAGATTCGCTGTAAAGCTGGGAATTGTAGCGAATAGCGTTTTCTTTCAGTGTATTTTGAAGCCATTCCTGCAAGACCACGCGGGAAGGCGTATTTTCATTCCGTATAAGTCGAAGCGCTTTGCGGACACTAACCGCATTGTCCCGGCGAACCGGATAATATGTTTTGCTCAGTTCCGTAGCAATTGCTGATAATTCTTCTGAAAAAATACTTTCTTTTGCCGTTTTCTGAATTAGTTCTACGGTTTTAAGATGTTCTTTATCGAGATCCTTTCGGTAAGCTTTCCAGGCCCGGTTACGGGCATCTCGGGCTGTTTCTTTTGCATCGGCTTCGATTTTTTCTAACTCTTCGTCCGTTGCATAACCATTATTTAAGATCCAGTCGCGGAAACGCAGATTGCAGTCCCGCTCATTTTCCCACTGGAGTCGTGGTTTGGATTTATATCTTTCATGTGATCCTGATGATGAATGTCCTTGTGGCTGCGTAAGTTCTGTAACGTGAATAAGTACAGGAACCTGTTCATTCCGGCATAGGTCAGCCGCTTTTTGATAAGTTTCAATAAGTGCAGGATAATCCCAGCCATTTACGGTAATGATTTCAACCCCGGTTTCTTCTTCATTGCGCTGTAATCCTCCGAGTGCTTTTGAAATGCTGGATTTTGTTGTTTGATACTCCACCGGAACCGAAATTCCATAGCCATCATCCCAGACAGACATTAGCAAGGGAATCTGCAAAACACCGGCAGCATTCATCGATTCCCAAAACATGCCCTGTGAAGTCGATGCATCACCGATTGTCCCGAAAACAATTTCGTTTCCTTTGTTTGAAAACGTATCTAAGTATTGGATTTCTTTATTTTCTCTGTAAAGTTTCGAAGCGTAAGCCAAACCAACCGAGCGGGGAATTTGGCCGGCTGTTGGCGAAATATCACAAACTGAATTATATAATTTTGTCTGGTCCAGCCACTTTCCGTTTTCATCCAACCAACGGGTTGAAAAATGTCCGTTCATGGATCTTCCGCCTGTATGCGGTTCATGTTCCAGGTCAGCGTGGGCGTACATTTGAGCGAAAAATTGCTGCCATGTTAAATTCCCCAGCGCAGCTTCAATGGTTTGGTCCCTGTAATAGCCTGAGCGAAAATCACCTAGTTTGAATGCTCTGGCCAGAGCAATTTGCACTACTTCTTTTCCATCTCCAAAAATTCCAAATTTGGACCGGCCTCCCATGGTATCTTTTCTCCCCAATAAGCTGACTTGCCGACTTTCACAAGCCAGGCGATAATCGTCTGTTATATTTTCTTTATTCAAAACACTGGAACCGGTCAAACTATCATTTAGAAGCATAAGCAAACGTTACGGGTTGAAACCGTAGTTAAGTTACATTTTTTTATAATGCACGCCAAAATTATGCAGGAAAATAATAATCATAACAATGAATCATAATAAGTTTAAAAGCATTGTTAACATAAGTTAATGTTTACTAAATTTCGTTTTTATACTTTAATCTTGTTATTTAAATCAATTTTACACAAAAACGTTACCACTACAACTATGAAAGTATTCTTTTCCGCGTTGGTTTTACTAGTTGGTTTAACCACTGTCAGTTTTGCACAAAAAGGTGTTTTGAAATTCAAAGAAGAAACACACAAGTTTGGTAAAGTTCCTCAGGGTACACCGGTTACAAACGAATTTGTTTTCACGAACACAGGTACTGATCCTGTTGTGATTTCAAACGTAACGGTTTCATGCGGATGTACTACTCCGGTATGGTCAAAAGCACCTGTATTGCCAGGAAAAACAGGTATCATTAAAGCAACATTTAACGCTGCTGCGGCCGGTTCTTTCAACAAGCCTGTAACTGTTTTCAGTAACACAGAAGGCGGATCTATTACTTTATATCTTAACGGAGAAGTTGTTGCAAAAGAAGCAGCAAAAGCTTCATCAAAGTAATTTATCTCAAAAAACATTATGCAAAAGCCGGCCCACAAGGTCGGCTTTTCTGTTTTGAGTCGAAGTGAAAATAATCTAATATTTGGTCAATAAAAGTAACAAATTCACCAACGAAAGCTAACGGACAATAGCTATCAGCTTATAAGCTAGTACGCTGCTCTATCCTGGAACGACCTTCTCCGGGTCAGTTTTAAATCCTGAAGAATACTTGATTTAACTTTCAGAATAAAATTGTAATTACTTACACGCGAAGCACTTCCGGCGAAAGGCGTCCAGCTGAAACTCATATCCCAGCAGTGAAGATCACGATAAAGGGTCAAAGTTGTTATCGTAGGTTTGAAGGCTGTAAAATCAAAACCGGTTGTCACGCTGATTTTGAAATTCGTCGATAGACTTAAATCACCTGTTGCATTAATTGCCTGAATCAATGTAGCATTGGATAAACCTGGTTTGGTTAATCCAAAGTTATAATTGATCGATAAATTCCAGGGCACATTAAAATCAACATACATATCTGCATTACGTCTAATAAATTCGCGCTGCTCTTCGGTAACGTTGGCGTCAGGTAATCCTGTCGTTGTAGCGGCCGGTTTCGTTTTATCTGATTTCTTTGGAGAAAAACTTGTCCCCAATGTGAATCCAAGGTTTTGCAAATTCGCCAGTCCTTGTCCTTTGCTGATGGCATACTGGTTTACTCTTATCCCCGTCGTATTGGTTCTGTAAACCGGATCGGCGATGTAGGCATAAGGATCCAGGTTGGCATTAAAGTTAAGATTTAAATTCCTACCGACACGGGCGTTGGCATTGACAGTAATATTGGACAAATTCAAGGAATCGGCCAATAAGTTATAACTACCTCCCAAACTTAAATTATCCAGCAGCGAAACTTTTGTAAACTGTGCTGCTGCGGTATCACTCTTGGATTTAAGCTTCATTTCAAAAGAGTTATTCAAACTGAACGAAATAACACTCGTCGCTCTTCCATTGCTGACACCTGAACCAATACCATTAAAACGGGATAATTTCTTGGTTTCCCCTAATTCGTTTATCTGAACCGTTTGATAAAAACCATAATTATCACCGGTAAAATCTGGTGTGTAAGTATAAGAAATAGTTGGAATAACGGTGTGCCGGATTGCTTCCAGCCGTTTTCCCCGGACAAAAAATGTACCATAAAAACGCGTATTGATCCCAGCCCCGAAATTATAGGAATATTGATTTCCTATTTTATTCAGCGTATCAATATGTACCGTATTCCCTCCTTTAAAAGTGTACTGGTATTGTTTGGTATAAATCTGACCCGACAAAGACATGCTTGGCGTCAAATTGATAAACCGGAAGATTTTAAAGTTCGGAAGCGAAATTGGAATGCTATATGTACCGGTAAACTGGGCATCTTTCGCGAATTCCGGAAGGTTTGCAATATTAAACGGTAAAGTCAGCGGTATCGTTGCTCCTGTTGAATCCGTTGCTTTTCGTATCTTATTATCAACTCTGAAACCAAGACGCGTGTAAGAAGTATCGATCAAAGTAATTGAGTTTGTCAGCGTATAATTTCCGCTGAAATCCATCCCTAAACGGAAACTGTCATACCATCTTGAACGTCCGCCGTTCAATGCAAAAGGAGCAATCTGGTTTACACCAAAACTAAAATCAGATGAAATATTGGTTTTTCCACCAACTTTGACATTGGTATTAGCGACTCTTTGTCCGAAGTTTTGATTGACACGTAAACTGGCAGCAGCTCTCAAATACTGCCCCATCGTCCTGTTATACTGAACGGAAGAACTTGCAACATTGGCCGTGTATTTTGCCGTATTTGTTTCTTGTAATGAGTTATAGTTGTTACTGGCAATGTTTACGTTTGCAGAAAACGTCGAGTTGCCGCGAGGTTTTGGGGCATGTGACCAAACCAGATTAAAATCTGATGTTCCGCCAACGCCCAATTGATTTAAAACCTCATCACTGGATTTGTTTCTGTTGTAACGTAAAGAAAAATTACCTGAGTACTGATAACGTTTTGAATATGTTGTCGCAACACCCAAACCCCAGCTTCCTGTTGAATAAATCTGTCCGGTTACCGATGCATTAATGTATTCACTGATGGCAAAATAATATCCACCATCGCGCAGATAAAATCCACGTCCGTTAGGTTCTTGTCCATAGGTTGGGAAAATAATACCGGAAGTTCCGGCTTCTTTTTTCTTTGGAAATGGGAAAAACCCAAAAGGAATGACAATCGGCAAAGGAACATCAGCAATAACCAGGTTGAAAGGCCCGGAAATTACCTGTTTCTTGTTAACCATTTTAATCTTCGGCGCATTGATATAATAGTGAGGATGCGTAAGATTACAGGTTGTGTAAATCGATTTTTGAATGTAGAAATTACCTTCCGTATCCTTTTTCACCCTGTCGCCACGCACGTTTCCATCACCTTGCTGGGTGACAATTCCCCGGATAATCGCTTTTTTGGACTTAAAGTTATACCGGATTTCTTTGGTGTTATACGTTTCCGGCCCATCCTGGAAAATGGGTTCACCTATCGTTTTTTGAGAGGTAGAATCATAAGTTCCATGCGCCAGAACTTCATTCGTTACCCAGTTCAGACGTATATAATTTGCTTTTAGATTTATAGTACCATAATTTACCTCCGCGTTCCCGTAAAGATGAACCTGTTTCAGTACCACATCCATGATCGTCGAATCTTCCGCAGTATATTTTACTACATTTTGCAGATCATCCGGGTTGGATAATGAATCGGCAGCCAGAGAATCAGCAATGGCCATATTTGCCTTGATAATAGCAGAGTCCGCCAGCGTAGAATCTCTTAAAGGAAGCGTATCCGTTTTAGCAATTTTGCCATCCTGCGTTTTGGCTATAGGCGATTTGTCTGCCACCGAAGGTGCAGAATTTTTGGTTTTGGCTTTCGATGTTAGAAGATCCTTTCCAGATTTCTTTGTGCTTTGCTTCACACAAGCCATCGTCCCAAGCAGAAGAAACGCAACAAGTCCAAGCGATATAATAATCGCCTTTTTTTTCAGTTCTAACAAAAGGAGTATTTTTGCATAACGAATCTCAAAATTAGCAGAGAAACTCCTAAAGAATAACGCCGTAACTAAAAAATAATGTTAAAAGTTCTTAAAATCGTAATTGCAGCGAGTTGTTTGGCTTTGAGTCTGGCCTTTGCTTTTCGTAAAAACCCCGCTTCATCTAATTTGCAAAGTAAGGTAAATGTTGTGGTAATTGATGCCGGTCATGGCGGACATGATATTGGAACAAGAGGAAAAAAAGCCAGAGAGTCTAATGTAGCGTTAAAAATTGCACTGGCATTAGGCCATAAAATCAAGGCAGATTCGCCGGATGTAAGAGTACTTTACACACGTGATACAGACGAATTTATTGAACTCGGCGAGCGTTCAGCTTTTGCTAACAGGAATAATGCAGATCTTTTTATATCCATCCATTGCAACTCCACGCCCAATTCGCATAGCGTTAGAGGAACTGAGACGTACGTGATGGGGTTACACAAGACGAATGGTAACCTGGAAGTTGCAAAGCGTGAGAACTCGGTAATTCTTAAAGAAACGAATTACAAACAAAAATATAAAGGTTTTGACCCGGATTCTCCGTTAGCGGCGATTATGCTTGCGAACTACCAAAGTGCATTTATTTCAAGCAGTCTGCGTTTTGCAGATCATGTTGAAAAGAAATTCCGCACGGTTTCGGATCGCGACAGCCGTGGGGTGAAACAGGCAGGATTTCTGGTATTGTGGAGAACAACAATGCCCAGTGTGCTGATTGAAACCGGATTTTTGTCAACACCGGAAGAAGAGGAATATTTAAATTCCGAGGAAGGGCAGGATGAGGTGGCAGAATCGATTCTTCAGGCATTCAAGGTTTATAAAAAACAAATGGATAATTAATCATTTGTCAAAGGGGTTTTTATTGATCAGTTGTCATTAATCAATAAGGAAAGGATTTGTATACATTTATTTTTAAGCTTTTGGCGAAAGTCGAAAGCCATTTACTATTACTTTCATGAAGCTAACAAAAGAAGTAAAAGTCGGGTTAATGGCGGTTATGGCAATGGTCTTATTATATTTCGGCTTCCATATCCTAAAAGGCTCAGACGTTTTTTCGAGAACATATAAGTACTACGTTATTTACGATAATATTGATGGTTTAACCGCTTCCAACCCCGTGTTACTGAATGGATTAAATGTTGGACGGGTACAGGAAATCAAATTGTTGCAAAATCAGCAAAACCGTCTTCTGGTTTCACTTGATATTCAAAAAGGGATTATTTTACCAAAAGGAACAGCTGCTTTACTAGCTGACGGAGGATTATTGGGTGGAAAAGTTATTCACCTTGCTATGGGAACTTCCTCTGTCGCCATGCAGGATAATGACACGTTGCTCGGAAAAAAAGAATCAGGAATTTCTGCGGTTTTACAAGAAAAAGCATTGCCTTTGGTTACACATGCCGATTCATTGATCCAAAATCTTGCTGCTGTTGCAGATGGATTTAAAGAAACCGGCAAAATCCTGAATCAGATGTTGAAAAACTATGATCAGACAGGAAATGCGGTGCAGGGATTGGTTACTGAAAACCGGAAAAATCTTTTGGTAATGACTTCCAATCTTAACAAATTGTCGGAGTCGCTGGTGGAAACGGAAAAAGAATTGAAACCAATTTTAGCGAAAACCGGCTCATTTGCAGATTCTCTTCAGGCATTAAGATTAGGCGCGACAGTTCAAAGTGCCAACCAGACAATTTCAGAATTACGTCATTTATTGGCTGAGGTTGAATCCGGAAAAGGAACAGCGGGGAAATTGATAAAAGATGAAACGCTTTATAACAATCTGAATAGTACGATTGTAAGTCTGAATAAATTGATGACGAATTTCAGAGAATATCCAAAGCGCTATGTGCAGTTATCGATTTTTGGCAAAAAAGATAAAGGACCATCAGAATCGCCTCTAGATACGACCACCAAAATTAAATAAAAGTAGAAGTTAAGGTTCAAATATAAAGAAAGTCGTTTGCTATCAGCAGGCGACTTTTTTGCTTTTGATAGTAAACGTTCTGATAAATTTCTACCTTGAATTTGAAATAATTATTGTTTCAATACATTTCATCAGACTATGGCTAATCAGGAAAACACACGGCAGCTTATTGAAAATCTCAATAAGCGATATGAAAAAGTAAAATTGGGCGGAGGACTGAAAAAGATTGAAAGTCATCATAAAAAAGGGAAACTGACAGCCCGGGAACGCATTGATTATTTAATTGATACAGATTCTTATTTTCTGGAAATCGGAGCCTTTGCAGGTGATGGAATGTATGTAGAGGACGGCGGTTGCCCTTCTGGTGGCGTTATAGCCGGGATTGGATATATTTCAGGCAAACAATGCGTAATTGTTGCAAATGACGCGACAGTTAAAGCCGGAGCCTGGTTTCCCATTACTGCCAAAAAGAATTTAAGAGCTCAGGAAATTTCCATGGAAAATCTACTGCCGATAATTTACCTGGTTGATAGTGCCGGTGTATATCTTCCCATGCAGGCAGAAGTTTTTGCGGACAAAGAACATTTCGGAAGAATTTTTAGAAATAATGCAAAGATGTCGGCGATGGGAATTGTTCAGATTTCTGCGATTATGGGAAGTTGTGTAGCCGGTGGCGCTTATTTACCGATTATGTCTGATGAGGCGATGATTGTGGAAGGAACGGGATCTGTTTTTCTGGCCGGACCATATCTGGTAAAATCATCGGTCGGGGAAGATGTGGATGCTGAGACTTTGGGTGGCGCAGCGATGCATTGTGAAATTTCGGGTGTTACGGATAACAAATACCCGGATGATAAAATCTGTCTGGATGCTATCAAAAGGCATATTGATAAAATCGGACAATCGGCCATAGCAGGTTTTGACAGAAAAGTAGCTGAAACTCCTGCCCGATTCCCCGAAGATATTTATAACATTTTACCCGTCGACAGACTGAAACCTTATGACATGAAGCATATTCTGGAATGCATTGTGGACGCTTCCGAACTTGATGAATATAAACCTGATTATGGGAAAACAATCGTTTGTGCTTATGCAAGAATTGATGGCTGGGCGGTAGGAATTGTAGCAAATCAGCGGAAAATGGTAAAATCCGGAAAAGGAGAAATGCAGATGGGGGGCGTGATTTATGGTGAATCTGCGGATAAAGCGGCGAGATTTATCATGAATTGTAATCAAAAGAAAATCCCGCTGGTTTTCTTCCATGATGTGACAGGATTTATGGTCGGAAGTCGTGCGGAGCAAGGCGGAATTATTAAGGACGGAGCGAAAATGGTCAATGCGGTAGCCAATTCTGTCGTGCCGAAATTTACTTTTATTGTTGGTAATTCATATGGAGCCGGCAATTATGCGATGTGTGGAAAAGCTTACGACCCGCGCCTGATCTATGCATGGCCAACGGCACAAATGGCAGTTATGAGTGGTGCAACGGCTGCTAAAACGTTGGTTCAGATTCAAACTGCAACTTTAAAATCACAAGGGAAAGAAATTACACCGGAAGCTGAACAGGAATTGTTGAGGGAGATAACAGATCGCTACAATGAAGAATTATCGCCCTACTATGCCGCTGCCCGACTTTGGGTTGATGGTATAATTGATCCGGTAGAAACCCGGAAAATCATTTCTGTTGGTATCGAAGCGGCAAATCATGCGCCGATCAAAGAAGTTTTTAATGTTGGAATTATTCAGGTTTAGATTGAGAATCTGAATTTTTGAACAAAAAAAGAAGCCAGCTTTTAAAAGTTGGCTTCTCCGTATATGCCTGGAAGGCTATTTTTTAATACTATTTTATGCTTCTCTGATTTCAAGAAGCATATCATCAGTTATTTTATTTTTTTCTTTAAAGTCTGAAACTTTCTCTGTGAAAGAAAGGTGTAACGCTTCAATATTTTCAAGGTTTTTGTAAGCGCCGTCATAAATTTCATTTAACGAAGCTTCAAGACCGTCTGCATTGATATTCATATTTTCGGTCTCAACCTGGCCAATTTTCTTGATAACAGCCGTCTCACTATTTTTCAAATCTTCGATTTCACGAAGAATTTTTTCCATTCCCTTATACTTTTCAATATTGTCCATAAGTTTCAAGTTGTTGTTATAATTTGGTACTGTTAAAATATCATACCAGCCTTGAAACGCAGCGCATTAATAATCAATTATTTGCCAAGATTTGCCTTTAATTTTGGTATCACAAAAATCTCTTTTTGTCGCCCATTGATGAAGCGAAAGCCTGTTTTATCGAAATATCCATCCTCTTCCAGCATAATACGAATTGACTTATTCCACTCATCGATTTTCACTGCCGCGTTTAACTCTATTGAGTAGGCAGTATTTTCATAAAGTGGGTAATCTCCGGGACCTTTTACACCTTTTTGCTGATCCCACAAACCTATCGTCGGGCCGGCAGCGTGACCATGTGATCCAATCGGGTGCGTGTAAATTGATCCGTTGATTCCCTCTTTTTCCGCTTGAGCTAACGCGTCCAAAAGTATCTGATTACCTGATTTCCCCGATTTAAATTGTGAAACCAGAATATCCTGAAGGCGATTTCCGGTGGCAAATGCTTTTTTCAAATATGCAGGTACTTCGGTTTCATTCGGTTTAAGAATATAGGCATGCTGCTGCTGATCTGTATTAAGTCGCAGATAGGTTATTCCAAAATCACAATGAAGCAGATCGCCCGGTAAAATTACCTGATTGCCCGGACGTTTGGAAAAAGTTCTCAAATGGTCAAATTTCTGGTCATCTGTTCTTTGAATATCAATAGTTGGATGAAACCAGGTTCCTAATCCTGAATCGGTTACACGTTGTCTGAGAAACCATACGACATCATCAATAGTCGTAATTCCCGGCTGGATCACTTTCTCAGAAAAAGCTTCTTCAATAATTTCATGAGAAATCCGGCAGATCATCGGATAAATAATCATTTCCTTTTCCGTTCTGGTTTCCAGCCAGCCCACTGCCAGTTTTTCAGCAGAAACAATTTTTGAATGAAATTCTTTTGGCAGTTTTTGAAGGAATTCTTCATGTTCATTGTAAGTCAGCCCGTCCGCATGGCCGTAGTTTTTGGAAAAATTAAGTCCGATTTTTTTCGGATTTTTCTCCTTGATCACTTTTGCCAGCGCGTCCCATTGATCCGGATTTGAACTAATATCCCATTCACCTTTCAATAATGTTCCAACATCATATCTGGCAATTGCCAGTTTATCCAGCGGTTTCCCGGATCCCGGATCAAAAAATACCATTACCGTTCTTCTCCGTGCCGAAAGCCAGGTACTCGGAAGCATCGTTTTCATAACCGGATCTTCATTATATTCTCTTGAAATAATGACCCACATATCAATTCCTTCACGCCGCATTAAAGTTGGGAGCAAATTTTCAATCCTGTCTTCCAGAATATCATCAACCGCGATTGCACGTTCCCGTTCGGTTAGGATAATCGGGACAGATTGAGAAAATGTATTATTTGAAAGGAGAAAAATAAATAGAAAGATTAACAGAATAGGAGAAGTCCGGGACATTGGCAGTAAAGAAGTTAGGTAGATAATAATCCAATATAATGATTGTTGATTGGAAAAAATAAATATGGCTTGCGCTTATATGTTAGAGATAAGCCATTCCTGTCTTTGTACTATTATGAAACAGATAAAATATTTTTCCGGCGCTCTTTTTGTTCTTATCCTTTTAAGCTTTTCAGGCAATTTATTGGCACAAGCTGATGAGCAAACTTCCGTTTGGAAGGGTTTCGACAAGGTTGAATTTTCATTTCAAAATACAAAAGCCTGGTATGTGAAACCCCATAAAGCGCTTCCTGGAAATCCCTGGGTGTGGCGTGCACATTTCCCTACCTGGCATACGGATATGGACAGTGTTTTGTTAACCAGAGGTTTTCATGTGGCTTATGTCAATACCAATGATCTTTTCGCACACCCAAAAGCGATGCAGGTTTGGGATGCTTTTTATGATTATTTGGTAAAGGAAAAACAATTTGCACCAAAAGTTGCGCTGGAAGGTGTTAGTCGTGGTGGCTTGTATGTTTATGGCTGGGCGAAAAGAAATCCGGATAAAGTAAGTTGTATATATGCCGAAGCACCGGTTTGTGATCCAAAAAGCTGGCCGGGTGGAAAAGGTAAGGGACAAGGTTCGCCAAAAGACTGGACAAGCTGGCTGGAATTGAATAAAATGACAGAAGAAACTGCAAAAACTTTTGATGATATTCCATTAAATGATCTGGCTGGTCTGGCATCATTCAAAGTACCTATTTTACATGTGACCGGTTTAAACGACAAGATTGTTCCACCGGCAGAAAATTCAGATATTTTAATTTCAAATTATACAAAACTGGGTGGTCCGGCCACGGTTGCTCCCATGACACGTGGAGAGCAGGCACTTGAAGGGCACCATTTTACGATTGAACATCCGGAAATGCTGGCAAATTTTATTTATGACAACAGCGTCCCGGTTTTAAAACTGCTTTCATATGCTCCTTATATTGAAGTAAACCGTGGATTGGCAAACGCCTACGAAAAATTCAAAACGACAAAAAAAGGAACGGTAGCATTTTTGGGAGGATCTATCACGCATAATCCAGGATGGCGAAATAAAACTGCGAAGTATTTACAAGAGCATTTTCCTGAAACAGAATTTACATTTATTGCAGCCGGAATTCCTTCTTTGGGAAGCACGCCCCATGCTTTCCGTTTTCAGCGTGATGTTTTGGAAAAAGGCACACCTGATTTGCTTTTTCTGGAAGCAGCGGTTAATGACAGAGGAAATGGTTTTAGTGAAAAAGCACAAATAAAAGGTCTGGAAGGAATTATTCGGCAGATGTATACCAAAAATCCAAAGGCAAATGTGGTATTAATGGCTTTTGCTGAGCCAGCGAAAAATGCAGATTATGATGCAGGAAAGGAACCTCTTGAAGTGAGTGTGCATCAGCGAATCGCAAAATATTATGGCACGGCTTATATTAATTTGGCCCGTGAAGTTTATGACAGAATTAAAGCCGGAGAGTTTTCATGGAAATATGATTTTAAAGATCTGCATCCATCACCATATGGACAGGAAGTTTATTTTCAAACCATTAAGGAATTGCTGAAATTAAATCCGGATAATGCAACGGCTGGAATCACAAAACTTCCAAATGCTATTGACAAATTTTCTTATGAAAAAGCAAGTTATCATCCCGTTGCAGAAGCAAAAAAACTGAATGGTTTTAAAATTGATCCGGATTGGAAAGCTGCTGATAAAGTTTCTACAAGACCAGGTTTTGTGGATGTTCCAATGCTGGTTGGAGAAACTGCCAATTCTTCTTTTGAATTTGATTTCAAAGGTCGTGCGGTAGGAATTGCGATTATTTCTGGCCCTGATGCAGGTAAAATTTCCTACTCAATTGATGGAAAAAAAGCACAGACAATGGATTTATTCACGCAATGGAGCACGCAATTGCATTTGCCGTGGTATTTAATGTTAGCGGATGAGCTTTCGTCGGGTAGGCATACTTTGAAGTTGAATATCGCTCAGGATAAAAATGAGAAGAGTATTGGGAATGCTTGCAGGGTTGTTTATTTGTTGGTAAATGAGTGATTGTGAATCTAAATTTAGCATTGATGCGAAAAACTTTAACTTTATGTTTGAAAATAATTAGGAACCAATGCCTGAAATATCCCGTTTTTTTGGAGTTATTATTTATATGTATTTCAAGGACCACTTGCCGCCACATTTTCATGCGGAGTATAATGGCCAGGAAGCACAGTTTTCTATTGAAACAGGAAATATAATTGTGGGAGATCTTCCTAGAAACAAACCAGACTTATTCAGGCCTGGGTTGAATTATATAGAGAAGATCTGTTTGAAAATTATTTAGAATCCCAGAAAGATAGTGGGCAACTGAGAAAAATAAAGCCTTTACAGTAATGAATCCAAGAGTCCGAAAAATTATATCGATTGAAAATTTCTCAATAAAAGCTTTGTGGAGTGATGATCAAATCAGGTTAACTGATTTCTCAAAATTTCTATCGGAATATTTTGAGAAGAAGGATAGTACCTATTTTAAAATTCTGAACGAATCCACTTTCCAAAAAGCCAAGACGGACGGACGCACGATTTATTGGGAAAATATAGCCGAGATGTTAGATACAGATGGCAAGTTAATTTCTGCACCATTGGATTTTTGTCCTGATGTTTTATTTGATGAGTCTGTTTTAACAAATTAATTACTTCCCAGTTTGCGTCGTATAAGTACTCTCAAAAATCTTATCCGCATTTGCTGCTTCAAATCCATCTCGCCGGTTTTTTCTTGAAATTTGATCAGATGAGAGATTTGCAAATTCAGGCAAAATCCTTCTTTCCGCAAACTCAACATAAGAACCAGAAATTTTGTAAGTTTCACCATCTGCAAATTCTGCTTCGATCATTTGTGCTACCGTTGCACTTTGTATCAAACCGCCATCCGGGCTGGTCTTGATTTTTCCTCCTGATGTATTCAGCACAATTCCATGTTTTTCAAGAAAAAGATTGAAATCAGCAACGGTGTTGTAACCTTCGGGTAAATTGTGGACGCTGATGGTAAAATGATTGAGATAATAGCGGTTGTAGATCACCCAGGCTGCGTATTCGCTTTCTTTTAATAATGTCAGATAATCACTCAAAGAAGGCGTGCGCCAGAGAGGTGTGTGCAAAAAATCATCCACAGCTTCACCATTATTTAAGTCAAGATTATCCACCGGATCGCTGACAACTTCATCCGTATAACTTTTAATAATGCGCTGGCTTTCTTCTGAAAGATCTCCCACCCGAAGTTCACTTACAAAAATCCGTGGGTCTGTTTCCCGCGGCGGACTATACCACCAGGCGTCCAGTTTTTTGCCTTCAAAAAAATAATGATCCTTTTTTTCATAACCGTAATGAAGGAAAATCTTTTCAAAGGATTGAACGCCAAGCTGCGGAACACCCATGGTTCTGAAAGCAATATGATCATTTTCGATATCTGTTTCCCGATCAATAATTCCTTCCGAAACCATCGCGTTCAGGATTATTTTGACATCAGGAACGCGGTCTTTGTAACGGAGCATAAGTCCACCTAAAACTGTATCCAACGTATTTGTTTTCTGATTTGAAAATGTCATATGGGTATTGGTTGAATTTAAACTGTAATATGTTGAAAATACTAGTCATTATTTTGAGATATTCACACTTCGTAAGTGATTATATTGTATGATTAAACTTTTCTGAAATTATGGTAAAACGAAAGTTGAGATACTTAAATTTGTACCTATGTTCATACATAATCAGTGTTTTATATCGTTTTATTAAAATAATTTAAAATATTTAGAGTATAATCATAACGCTAATTATTTTATTTAAGTAATACATCAGAGCGAATTTTGTTTCAATAATCTAAAATACATGAAGAAGCGACTCTTCTTGCTGGCCGGAATCTTTCTAACCACAATTGTTGGGATTATTTCCTGTTTTCAAAAAAATGGAAGTGCCACAAAAAGATCTTCCGAAGAAGTTGTCAGCTATAATTTCAATATCCGGCCGATTTTATCCGACAAATGTTTTGCATGCCACGGTCCGGATGCGAATAAGCGGGAAGCAGGTTTGCGCCTTGATATGGCAGAAAGTGCTTATGCCAAATTGAAGGATGGAAAAGGAGCCGTTGCAATTTTTCCGGGGAAACCTGAACAGTCAGAATTGTACAAAAGAATAACGTCTCTCGATCCGGAAATCCAGATGCCCACTCCTGAATCTCATTTAGGATTACTAAATGAATCGGAAATCGGTTTGGTGAAAAAATGGATTGAGCAAGGTGCAAAATACGAAAAACACTGGGCTTTCACTGCGCCGGTTTTACCAAAAATACCAGAAGTTGATAAAAAAGACTGGCCAAAAAACGAGATCGATTATTTTGCACTTGCTAAAATGGAAAGTCTTGGGATAACGCCCAATGAAGAAGCGGATAAAAGTCATTTGCTGAAAAGAGTTGCACTAGACTTAACAGGATTACCGCCTTCGATAGAACTTCAAAATAAATTTGCCGCAGATAACAGTGCGAATGCATACGAAAAAGTAGTTGACGAACTTCTGAACCAAAAAACCTATGGTGAGAAAATGGCGCTGCACTGGCTGGATGTCGCCCGATATGCTGATTCTTACGGATATCAGGATGACGAAATCCGGACCCAATGGCCATGGCGCGATTGGGTGATCAATGCCTTCAATAAAAATCTTTCCTATGATAAATTCCTGACCTGGCAAATTGCAGGTGATATGCTTCCGAATGCGAGCAAGGAACAAATCCTGGCCACTGCTTTTTTCAGAAATCATAAATACACTGAGGAAGGTGGTGTGATTCCGGAAGAATACCGGATTGAATATAATATTGACAAAACGAAAACCTACGGGATGGGAATTCTTGGTCTTTCCGTAGAATGCGCCCAGTGTCATGATCACAAATACGATCCAATTTCACAGGAAGATTATTACCGGCTTTTTGCCTTTTTTAATAATACAAAAGAAGTGGGTTATGAAGGAGACGTCTCTCAATCAAAGCCAGCCAAAAATCCGATTATGAGTATTACGGATGATGAGGCGAAAAAGATTTTGACCTTTATTAACCGTCCGGATACGAGTAGATTGATGGTTTCGGTCATGGGAGAACGAGATACTTTACGGGCGACGCATATCTTGAATCGTGGTGTTTATGACGCGCCTGGAAAAGTTGTCACGGCTTCCGGACTTCCTTCCGTCATGAAATTTGACACAACAAAAATTCCTCAAAACAGATTGGGATTGGCAAGCTGGACAACGAGTAAACAAAATCCGTTAACAGCACGGGTTTTCGTAAATCAGATATGGCAGGAATTTTTCGGAAGAGGTATTGTAAAAAGCACCGGAGATTTCGGTATGCAGGGAGAATTGCCAACGCATCCTGCCCTGCTTGATTGGATGGCCGTAGACTTTATGAATCACGGTTGGGATATAAAAAGGCTGGTAAAAGAAATCGTTACATCGAGTACATACAAACAATCTGCCAAGCTTACAAAAGAAAAAGAGAAGCTGGATCCTGATAATATTTATCTATCTCGCGGTCCTCGTTACCGCTTGCCGGCAGAATCTGTTCGGGATATGGTTTTATCAAGCAGCGGTTTATTAAATTCTAAAATCGGTGGTCCAAGTGTAAAGCCTTATCAACCAAAGGGTTTATGGGAATCTGCAACTTCCGGTCGTGGGCAGCTGGCAAGATATAATCAGGATCATAATGATGCGCTTTATCGAAGGGGTATGTACACATTTATCAAACTCACCGTTCCACCGCCGTCCATGATCATTTTTGATGCAAGTAACAGGGATCATTGTGAAGTAAAAAGATCAAAAACGAATACGCCTTTACAGGCTTTGGTAATGCTGAATGATCCGGCTGTTTTGGAAGCATCGAGGGTTTTGGCGGAAAAAATGGCGCTTAAATCTTTATCTCCTGAGCAGAAAATTACGGAGTCATTTCAAAGAATTGTTTGTAGAAAACCATCAGATAAAGAAGTCAAATTATTGACTGAATATTACAAAGATGAATTTTCTGTGATTGGAAAAAATAAAAACCAGGCTCATAAAATTTTGAATGTTGGTGAACATCTGCATGAAATAAAGGTGAACGAGAATGAAGCGGCTGCCTTAATGCGTGTGATTAATACATTGTACAACATGGAAGAGACGATAACTAAATCCTAAGACTTAAAATTAAGCGCAATGGACGCAATGAAAAGTAATCCTTGCGTCCATTGCGAATCCCATAGCGTCTATTGCGGTTAGAAAAGAAACTTGAACATGGAAAAATCGATTTTTGATTTTGGTTTAAATACGAACCGCCGGCATTTTTTATCCAAACTAAGTCTGGGTTTGGGAAGCGCAGCCCTGGGTTCCTTGCTGATACCTGATATGTTTAAAGGTGGAGGCGAAAGTGATGTAAATGACTTAATGGCCGGATTGCCTCATTTTGCGCCCAAAGCGAAACGGGTAATTTATCTTTTTCAAAACGGTGCACCATCTCAGCTGGATTTGTTTGATTACAAACCGATGCTGAATAAAATGCATGGACAGGATCTGCCCGAATCAATTCGGGCCGGTCAAAGGTTAACGGGTATGACTGCCAATCAGGCCAAATTCCCACTTGCAGGTTCTGTTTTTAATTTTGCCCAATATGGAAAATCGGGTGCATGGATGAGCGAATTATTGCCTCATATGTCCAAAATCGTTGATGACCTTTGTATCATAAAATCACTTAATACGGAAGCCATTAACCACGATCCTGCTTTAACTTTTTTCCAAACAGGCGCACAGGTAGGAAACCGTCCAAGTATGGGTTCCTGGCTGAGTTACGGTTTGGGAAGTGAAAACCAGAATTTGCCTGGTTTCTGCGTGCTTTTATCACGGGGAAAAGGCAATGGACAAGGTGTTTATTCCAAATTGTGGACAAATGGATTTCTGGATTCTGTGCATCAGGGTGTACAATTCAGCAGCGGTGAAAATCCGGTACTTTATCTGAATGATCCGGATGGAATGAACCGGGAAGAAAGACGAAAAATGCTGGATAAGCTTTCTCAGTTGAACCAAAATACTTTTGATGAATTTGCTGATCCGGAAGTGACGGCAAAAATTCAGCAGTATGAAATGGCTTATCGCATGCAGACTGCCGTTCCTGAAATCACCGATATGACCAAGGAGCCGGAATCAATTGTGAAAATGTATGGACCGGAATGTCTGGTGCCCGGAACATATGCAGCAAATTGTCTTTTAGCAAGAAAACTGTCTGAGCAAGGCGTTCGTTTTATCCAGCTTTATCATCAGGGTTGGGATAGTCACGGTGGACTGCCGAACGAAATTAAAGGACAATGTATGGATGTCGATCAGGCTTCGGCAGCGTTGATTACCGATTTGAAACAGCGTGGATTACTGGATGAAACACTGGTAATCTGGGGTGGAGAATTCGGCCGGACAAATTATTGTCAGGGTACCTTGACAAAAGATAATTATGGTCGTGATCATCATCCAAGAGCATTTACTGTCTGGATGGCTGGCGGCGGTGTAAAGCCAGGAATTGTCTATGGAGAGACAGATGAATTTGGATATAATATTGTAAAAGATCCGGTGCACGTGCATGATTTTCACGCCACGATTTTAAATCAATTAGGTCTGGATCACGAAAAATTAGTTTATAAACATCAGGGGCGCCGTTACAGGCTAACCGACGTTGCCGGCAAGTTAGTAAAAGGAATTATTGCTTAAATGGAGTCAGCATCACGACCAGACGGCCGTTCTTTTTCAAGTTGGAAGGGATGGATATATAATTTTGCCTTCTTCCTGAACGGCCTTTTAATTTTTCTTTTACTATTTGAAAACCGGTTTGTAGTACCCATATGGATGCAAGCTCTGGGACGTATGCACCCCTTGGTTTTGCATTTTCCATTGGTTGTTTTGATGTTATATTCCTTCTGGATTCTTATTGTTGAAAAGAAAGAATCCAGTAAATGGAATGAAGATTTAGCTGATACACTTTTGTTAATCGGCATAATTACGGCCGCTATTGCTGCTTTCTCCGGTTTTGTATTGTCCCAGGAAGGTGGGTATGAAAAAGAGGCGATTTTCTGGCATAAATGGCTGGGAATAGTAATTTCTATCGTCAGTATTATTTGGTATAGTTTCCAAAAATATTTGCCTCCCTGGAAAATTCCTGCAAAAATTATTTCTGTTTCACTACTCGTCATGCTGTTAATCGGAGGACATTTAGGTGGAAATATAACACATGGAGAAGATTTCCTGACAGCGCCCATGCAGCTTGCCGTTGTTGAAAACGACAAAGTAACGTTTGAAGAAGCAAATGTTTATACAGATCTGGTTGAGCCGATTTTGGAGCAGAAATGTATTTCATGTCATAACGAACAAAAGTCCAAAGGGAATCTGCAAATGCAAACGAAAGAATTGTTTGCCAGAGGCGGGAAAGAAGGAGTTCCCTGGGACACTACCAAAGCAGATTTGGGAATTTTACTAACACGCGTTCATTTGCCTTTGGATGACAAAAAACATATGCCGCCAAGAGGAAAAGCACCGCTTACGGATGATGAAATTGCGTTGCTGGAAGCTTGGATAAAAGGCGGTTCACGGTTTGATGAAATGGTGAAATCAGTCAGTCCGCAAAACCCGATTTATAGTTATGCTCAAAATGTTTTGGCAGGTTCTGAGACGGAAGAAAGGTATGATTTCAGTGCCGCAAGTCCTGATAAAATTAAGGAACTGAATTCAACATATCGCTTGATAAAATCTGTTGCAGCAGAATCTCCGGCCCTGGCTGTGAATTTTTACAATCGTGCTAATTTCAAAAGTGAGGACATCGCTGCATTAGCGCCTTTGAAGGAGCAGATTATTGAAATGGATCTGAGTAAAATGCCGGTTAAAGATGAAGATTTGAAAACAATTTCCCAATTCACAGAATTGAGAAAACTGATTTTAAATTTTACAGATATAACCGGATCCACATTACCGGAATTGAAAAAATTGATAAAACTTAAAAATTTATCACTAAGTGGTACCAAAGTAAAACTGCCGCAGATCCAGGCATTGTCACAGATTCCTGTTTTAAAAAATGTCTATGTCTGGAATACGGATCTGTCGCGCGAGGAAATGCTTACGTTGAAAAAATCTTCTAAAATAAGTTATGAAACAGGTTTTGCAGGCGATACTGTTGTGCTGAATTTGAATCCTCCGATTATTGAAAACGAAGATGCCATCCTTTCCGGAAATACAACGATTCGATTGAAACATCAGATTCCGGGAACTGTTATTCGCTATTCACTTGATGGAACAGAACCTGATAGTACAACTTCCACAATTTATAATAAACCTTTTCCAGTTGATAAAAATACAAAACTCATTGCAAAAGCTTTCAAAAAAGGTTGGTATGGAAGTAAGCCGGTAGAAAAGTTTTTCTTTAAATCTACTTTTCATCCGGACAGTGTCAGGTTGCTAACCAAAGCAGATTTGAAATTTCCTGCTCAGGGTAACAAAACTTTGAATGACCGAGTCAAAAGTGATAATTCTACGACCAGCGGAAAATGGCTGGGATATCGGGATCAGGATTTGCAGGCTTATTTATATTTCAACAAACCGGTTAAAGCACAAAGTGTTACGATTAGTATGCTTCGGAATGTTGGCGGTTTTATTTTCCCGCCAACCCGGATCGAAGTTTGGGGAGGCATCAATGAAAAACAAATGAAATTGCTTAAAGTGCTAACACCAAAAATGCCAGATAAAGCCACTTCGAATTCCGAAAATCTGGTGTTTGATTTCGACTTTCCTTCACAAGATATCAGCTGTTTGAAAGTTGTTGCAAAACCTCTGGCGAAGCTGCCGGAATGGCATCCGGGAAAAGGTCAGAAAGCCTGGATTTTTATGGATGAGGTTTTTGTAAATTAAAATCCTGTAACATTTACTTTTCTGAAAGATAGAATGTTACAGGAATTACATTGTTTTTATTACTCTTTATCTTTCTTCAAAAAAGCCTGCGGATTTTTCGCCTGAATTTCTTTGCGGATCCCTTTTGCCCAATCCGTCACTTCCTTAATTTCAGTATCGGTCAGTTTTGCATCTGAATGAAGCCAAAGATAAGATTCAAGCGGCATACCATGTTCTTCAATTTCTTCTGAGAATTCATCCAGTTTATGATCTGCTTTTTTAGGTTCATAAGCTGCAAATTCGGATAAATTAAAATGTCTTTTTCCATCCACAATATGGTCGTTCATAAACCATGCACCTGGTTGAAATTGCGCGTACCATGGGTAAACGGTGTTGTTTGAATGGCAATCGCGACAAGCTTTACTTAATATCAACTTTACGTTTTCGGGAGTTTCGTAATGTTTTTCTATGTCGTTGGGCGACATCGCTGTGGATTCATTACGAGTCGGTCTGATAAATTGCATCAAAATAAAAATGACCAAAAGACCGATCAATATTTTTTTTGCCATAGTGAATAAGAGTTATCTGTTAAAATGAAAAGGTACGTAATATAAAGGCGGCCACAATAGCGCCTAAAACTGGCCCCGCAATTGGCACCCAGGCATACTCCCATTCAGAGGATCCTTTCTTGTGTATGGGCAAAATGGCGTGCGCAATTCTGGGTCCCAGATCTCTTACCGGATTAATTGCATATCCCGTTGTTCCACCTAAGGATAATCCAATACTCCAAACCAGCATACCGACAAGATAGGGCGCTATTCCGGATGGAATCGGACCTCTTTGTGCGTCCGAAGTTCCTGAAAACCCAATGGCGGCAATACCAATAATCAAAACGATCGTGGCAATAAATTCACTCAAAAAATTAGCTCCTGGTGATTTTATTGCGGGACCGGTAGAGAAGCAAGCTAATTTGCTGCCCGGATCTTCGGTTGCTTTCCAGTGGGGTAAATATTGAAGCCAAACAATTACAGCACCTAAAAAAGCACCGATCAATTGCGCAGTTATAAAACTAAAAACATTACTATAATCACTTTTTAAAACGGCAAATGCTATGGTTACAGCAGGATTTAAATGTGCTCCCGGACTGCCAAAAGCATTGGCCACAAATACACCGAAAATTACGGCAAAAGCCCAGCCTGCGGTAATTACAATCCAGCCACTATTTTCTCCTTTGGTTTGCTTCAAAACGACATTGGCTACAACGCCATTTCCAAGCAAGATGACGGTCATGGTACCAATTAATTCTCCGATAAAAGGGGTTTGCTGCATAAAGGTGGAATGTAGATAGAGATTGTTAAGCAAATATGTAAATAGTATCAAAATAACCTAGACAAATACCAAAAAGAATATTTCATGGGCATTATACCATTTGGTGCTCGTGATTTCTTCTAACTTTGTAATAAAATTTATCTCTTTGCATTGTAAATCATGTCATTAAATCAACTTACGGCTATCTCGCCGGTCGACGGTCGCTATTATAAGCAAGTATCTGAGCTTTCTTCCTATTTTTCTGAATACGCCCTTATTTATTATAGAGTATATGTTGAGGTAGAATATTTCATAGCACTTTGTGAAATCCCGCTTCCCCAGCTGTCAGAATTTGACAAGAAACTTTATTCTTCTTTACGTAAGATTTACGAGGATTTTAATGAAGAAGACGCCCTTCACATCAAGGATATTGAAAAAGAAACCAACCATGATGTAAAGGCGGTTGAATATTTTATCAAAGAAGAATTCGAAAAACTGGGCATTGAGGCATACTCGGAGTTTATCCATTTTGGTCTTACTTCTCAGGATATTAACAATACTGCTATTCCTCTTTCGCTTAAAGATGCGCTGGAAAGAACGATCAAACCGTTGTTCCGCCAGGTTCTTTTTGTGCTTAAGAGAATGTCGATTGAGTGGAAAAATATTCCAATGCTGGCTTTCACGCATGGACAACCAGCTTCTCCGACACGTGTTGGCAAAGAATTTCTTGTGTTTGTTGAGCGTTTGGAACGTCAGCTTGAAATGTTGGATAAAATACCTCATTCAGCCAAGTTTGGTGGTGCAACAGGTAATTTCAATGCACATCACGTAGCTTATCCAAAACAGGATTGGATGGCTTTTGGTAATCATTTTGTAGATGGATTGGGTTTAAAACGTAGTCGTCATACAACGCAAATTGAGCATTACGATAATCTGGCAGCGATTTTTGATAACCTGAAAAGAGTTAACACAATCCTGACAGACCTTAACCGGGATATGTGGACTTACATTTCCATGGGTTATTTCAAACAAAAAATTAAAGCAGGTGAGGTAGGTTCATCAGCGATGCCACATAAAGTAAATCCGATCGATTTTGAAAACTCGGAAGGAAACCTTGGATTGGCTTCTGCTTTGTTTGAGCACTTCGCTCAGAAGTTGCCAATTTCACGTTTGCAAAGAGATTTAACGGATTCAACAGTACTTCGTAACATTGGTGTTCCGTTGGCACATCAGGCGATCGCGCTTAATTCTTTGATCAAAGGATTAGGTAAATTGGAGCTTAATGAAGATATGCTGAAAGCAGAACTGGAAGAAAACTGGGCAGTTGTGTCGGAAGCCATTCAGACAATTCTTCGTCGCGAGGCATATCCAAAACCATACGAAGCTTTGAAATCGCTGACGCGTACGAATGCAAAAATTACACACGAATCGATTTCTCACTTCATCGAAACATTGGATGTTGCTGAAAGTATTCGTGAAGAGTTGAGACAAATTACGCCGTTTAATTATTTGGGTGTTGTTGAGGAGACGAAGTAATTGAAATTTTTCATTTTGGTAAGAATTTAAGAAGTCAAGTTTTGAAACTTGACTTCTTTCTTTTTATAGGCTGTATCTTTTGCTGACTGGTTTATTGAAATGAAACAACTGTATGTTTGTAACATCTTTTCGTTATTTTTATAAAAAAGGTCAATATGCGATTAGCAATTAACATTCCTCAGATCGATGTATTTTCGGACGAAGAGCTTTACACTTTTTGTCGGGCTAATCCTGAATTGCGGATTGAGCGAAATGAAAAAGGTCAAATTATCATTATGCCACCCACTGGAATTGAAACTAGTTTTAGAAATAGTGATTTGCTAACTGAAATAAACATTTGGAATAGAAAAACTCGTTTAGGAAGGGTATCTGATTCCAATGGAGGGTATACTTTGCCGGATTCTTCCATGCGTGCGCCGGATGTTGCGTGGATATCCAATGAACAAATTTCCTCTGTGCCTTTATCTGATCTGAAAAAATTTGCACATGTTTGTCCGGAATTTGTGATTGAGCTTATGTCGGAATCGGATGAATTATCTGATTTGAAGGATAAAATGGTCAAATGGATTGACAATGGAGTTCTTTTAGGTTGGTTAATTGAGCCCAGAAAAAAGCAAACATATATATATCGTGCTAAAAGAGAGGTCGACTATGAAGTTGTTCCATTTGATGAAAAGCTCTCCGGAGAAGAAATTTTACCAGGCTTGGAAGTAAAATTGAGCGACATTTTTTAATAGGTACATAACAAAACAAGTCAACCTTCAAAAGGTTGACTTGTTTGATTTTACAGCGTACAATAATTTATTAAAAGATCAACCACACTTCGAAGAACCGCAATCCTTGCAAGTCAGACAGCCTTCCTGATAAAGTAAATTCGTAGAATTACAATTCTGGCATTTTTGCTTTTTAACTTCCGTTCCATCCGGAACATAACGTTTCAGTGCACGTGCCACACCATTTTTCCAGGTATTAATAGATTCATCCAGTTGTAAACTGCTGATCAGATCTACTACTTTTTCAATCGGCATTCCGTGGCGTAATGTACTGGAAAGCAATTTCGCGTAGTTCCAGTATTCAGGATTGAATTTATGCGATAATCCTTCAATTGTCGTTTTGTAACCACGTGTATTTTTGTACTGGAAATCGTAACGTGAACTTCCGTCTGCTTCACGGTTTTTAATAATTAAACCTTCGTTTACCCATCTTGGGATCAGGATTCCATCTTCATCATCCGCGAAACCGGTGAAAATTTCATACGGTCTGTCATCAATCAAACCGATAAAGGCGATCCATTTATCTTTTTTATTCTGGAAACGAACGATTTCAGCTTCCAAAGTCTGAGGTCTGATTGTCGGGAACGGCGTGTTGCTGATTTTTTCCTCTTCCTTCTTTTCTTCATTCGAAATCAAAACACCTGAACGTGAACCGTCTCTGTAAACGGTAACACCCTTACATCCTGCTTTCCATGCTTCCAGGTAACATTCTCCAACCAATTCTTCCGTCACATCATTCGGCATATTGATCGTAACACTGATCGAGTGATCCACCCATTTCTGGATCGCACCCTGCATTTTTACCTTTTTCAGGTAATCTACATCGTTGGAAGTTGCTTTGTAGTATGGCGACTGTTTTACCAGATCATCCAATTCCTTTTGAGCATAATTTTTTGTCAGATCATGACCATTCACTTCCATCCATTGTTTGAAACGGTGGTGGAAAACGACATATTCTTCCCATGAATCACCAACCTCATCCACAAAATCTACGCGTGCATCCTGGTCGTTCGGATTCACTTTTCTTCTTCTTTTATAAACCGGCATAAATACCGGCTCGATACCAGAACTTGTCTGTGACATCAAACTGGTTGTTCCGGTTGGAGCGATTGTCAGAAGTGCAATATTTCTGCGGCCATGTTCCAGCATTTCGTAGTAAAGCTGTCCGTCCGCTTCTTTCAAACGCAGCATGAACGGATTATTTTTCTCTCTGTCTGCGTCAAAAATCGTGAAAGCACCACGTTCTTTTGCCGTGTTAACCGATGCGCGGTAAGCTTCAAGCGCAATCGTTTTATGGATTTCAACCGAAAATTCAGAACCTTCGTCGCTTCCGTAACGCAAGCCAAGCGCCGCCAGCATATCCCCTTCGGCTGTAATGCCAATACCGGTTCTTCTGCCTTCTCTTGCTTTGGTCTGGATATTCAGCCAAAGATTTCTTTCGGTGCGTTTGATTTCTTCGTCTTCCGGATCTTCGTTTATTTTTTCAAGAATAGCATCAATTTTTTCCAGTTCAAGATCGATGATATCATCCATCATGCGCTGGGCAGCATTGATGTGTCTTTTGAAAAGCTCCCAGTTGAAAGCGGCCTTTTTGGTAAAAGGATTTTCAACGTAAGAAAATAAATTTATTGCCAGCAAACGACAGGAGTCATACGGACATAACGGAATTTCTCCGCAAGGATTTGTCGAAACCGTTTTGTATCCCAAATCGGCGTAACAATCCGGCAAAGATTCTCTGATAATGGTATCCCAGAACAAAATCCCAGGTTCAGCCGATTGCCACGCGTTATGAACGATCTTTTTCCAAAGTGCAGTTGGATCGATTTCTTTGGTATAAACCGGATTTTTGCTGTCGATCGGATATTGTTGTGTATAAGGTTGCTGCGCTTCAACGGCGCGCATAAAAGCATCATCAATACGAACCGAAACATTGGCGCCGGTTACTTTTCCCTGTTCGAGTTTTGCATTGATAAAATCGCCGGAATCCGGATGTTTTATAGCAACCGAAAGCATCAAAGCGCCTCTCCTTCCATCCTGCGCCACTTCACGCGTAGAATTTGAAAAACGCTCCATAAACGGAACAATGCCGGTTGAGGTTAAGGCAGAATTTTTAACAGGAGAACCTTTTGGACGGATGTGTGATAAATCATGGCCAACGCCTCCGCGTCTTTTCATCAACTGAACCTGCTCCTGATCAATTTTCATGATCCCGCCGTAAGAATCTGAATCGCCGTTATTTCCAATCACGAAACAATTTGAAAGCGAAGCAATCTGATAGGGATTACCAATTCCGGTCATCGGACTTCCCTGTGGAATGATGTATTTGAAATCTTTGATCAGATCAAAAACTTCATCTTCCGTCATCGGATTTGGATAACGAGCCTCAATCCGCGCAATTTCATTGGCGATACGGCGGTGCATATCATTTGGTGTCGCCTCGAAAATGGCTCCGTAAGAATCTTTCAGTGCATATTTATTAACCCAGACCCGGGCCGCAAGATCGTCGCCTTTGAAATATTCCAGCGATTGCTGATAGGCTTCATCTGATGTATAAGTAGTCTTGTTTTCAGATGGTTTAGTTATTTCCATATTATATATTTTTAGTCTTTTTGAAGTATAGCCGATTTATCAAAGTTAATTATTTGTTAAGTTTTCTAAACATTAAAATTTAAAAAGTTTTCAAAAAATATTTATAATTAACTAAATATCAGTTTAATATGTTTTTTATGTCTTTCAAATGTTTACAAATAATTATTAAGCGTAATTATTTACAGGAAAAATTTGTTGTCGGGTTTTTAAAGGTGCTATCTGTCTGATTTAGTGGAAGTCGTAAGAGGTTGAGTTTGCGATTTGTGTAAAAATAAAAATCCCACACCTGTTGGGTATGGGATTCAATTCTATGCAGCGAATAAAATTAGCTTTTTGATTTATTTGTAAAGTCGTAGTTAGTTGAGTCTATTTCATTTTGTCGTATTTCTTCACAAATCGTTCCTATGGAACGTTCTTTTCATAATTTTAAATCGATTTCTACCGACAAAACGTCCCCATAGGGACGACTGGTTGGTAGGAATAGTGATAAATATATCAAGCTGGCTTCGTTCCGTAGGGACGTTTCGTGCTTTTGCAACGATATGAAATGAACCCGGTTACTTTCTCTCAACACTGTCGAGAGTTTTGATTTTTTTATTGATGTTTGTTAGAAAAAGCTGTCAGGAATTTGTCGGCCGAGTTCTCTTTGTTACAATTTTCTTACACCTTGAAAAGATGAGCATATTATTTGTTTCCTGCCATTGCAATGCAGGAAATTTTGCGTTAGTATTCTGTCTGCTGGTAGCGATGTTAAATATCATCATCTTCTTTCCTATACCCTTCGTAATAATAGGATTGTTCTATACCTTTAAAAATAATTTCCCGGTTATCAATTTCATCAGTCAGATTGGCGAAAAGCAAAGTTCTTAATTCCAGATCGTTAATAGGACTGCGTTCCATGGCTTGCAGGTAAAGTGTTTTATCCACAAATTGCCAGTTCACAACTTTTTTCAAATTGTTTTTTAGTATCAAATCCAGCCAGATACGCATTGTTCTTCCGTTACCTTCCATAAATGGATGAGCGATATTCATTTCCACATATTTAGAAATAATTTCTTCAAATGTGTTTTCAGGCATCGATTCAATTTTTACCAGAATTTCATTCAAATACAGGGCGGTAGCAAATCTGAATCCGCCTTTCGAAATATTTTGAGTACGTATTTTTCCTGCAAATTCATAAAGTCCTTCGAACAGATATTGGTGTATCTGCTGCAAGCCTTTCGTTGTGCCGGTTTTTATTTTGTTGATATCACCGGATTCGAATAAATGGAAAGCGTTTTCAAGGCTTTTTTTGTCGATGTTTTTCATTTGAAGTTTACAACTGAAAGGTCGGTTTGTTTAGATTCACGTTTATAACAAAACTCGATATACATCTTTATTACGTTATGTTTAATTTTTCAAATAGTACCCTATTTCTTTCTCGTGAGTCATTGAGGATTTTGTCAAAACTCATTATTTCAACATACATGTTGTAATTTTCATTAAAGAAGAAGAATCCGTCTCCACTTGGTAAGGGTCTGAAACCGCTATCTTTTGCGTATGCCTTTATCTTTTTTGTAAGGTCGCAAATTATGTATGCGTATATTGGTGTATTTTTTCTAAAATCAAATTCTCTTTCGTGTTTATCTTTTGTCTCTCCCCCAATGATTTCTCTTGCGTATCGATTTATTTGTTGAATTGGGTTTTCATCATCGGAGTAATCATCTCTCATTGGTCGTTTAAACTCAATTAAAACTATTGATTCATATGGTTTGTTATCATTTGAGAATGCAAATGGCCTATTAAATACGATTATATCAGGTCTTTCGTTTGAGGAAGAATTTACAGGATCTATTTTCTTAAATTTCTTGTCTGAAGCCAAATATTTATGATAGGACAATTTATCATCAATCATCCAAAGGTTATGATCTTCAAATCCGATTTCGTCCGAAAGTGTCTGCAATGGGAAAATTAAATTATGAACTGCTTTTTCTGTTGCTTTCTCATTTAATAACTTCTGAAACAAGTCCAAAACTAATTTTCTATGAATTACATATTCAGAAAGTTTAGAATTCCCTACTTCAATAATTTTAAGATATAATTCTTGATGATTTTGATTGAATTTCTCTCGATGTTCCTCATTGTCAATGAATTTTAGAACTGCTGATGCTTCTTTTTTTACATCTAGCTCAAGGGATTGTTGAATTTTGAAAAGTTCCAATTCCATTTTTTCATCCGACAGAGTTGATGGTATTCTTTTCAACTCATTTGACTTATATTTTAAAAGCTGTTTGTACCTTGGATGATGATTTACAAATTCTTTGACTTTGGCCACTCTTGTAAATGAAAGTTCTTCAATTTGCTCCGTGAATTCTGAGTATATTTTTTCTGTTATAGCATTCCGTAATTCTTCCTGTGTTGTTTGATCAGGAAATTCAATTTCTCCTTTTGAAAATGAAATTGCTGTTCTTTCGTCGTTTACATTTTGATTTAAGAAATCCCCTTCAACATAAATTGCAATAGAAAATGGTTTGCCTTCGCTGTCAACGAGAAAATTATCCAATTCAGGAATATCAATGGAAATTTTGTCATCCAGAACCTCTCGTGTATTAGCACAGTAGTGAATTTTATTATCTAATTTATTACTATAAAGCTTTACTAGATTTAATTTAAATATGTTTTCTCTTATTGAAATTTGTGTAGTTTTTACCTGTCCTTTGGTAAACAAATTGAATAAGTCATTTACAATAATTTTTTTTCCAAAGTCATTTATTAATATTCTTGGGCATCCCTTGTTTAAAAAATAAATGAAACAATGTTCAATAATTTTCAAAGCTATATCCTCTGCATTATTATTACACCATTTTTTATACTCTTCTTTTAGCCCTTTTAACTTTACAGTCGTATATCTTTCAGCTTTTCCGTTAACTTCTTCAAGTTTGTGTTTCTCAATACCTGTTTTTGTCGGCTCAAAATTAAATTGACGTAAATGCCAAATATCATTTTCGAAGTATCGGCTTTCAATTTCAGCTTTACCGAATGCTCGTAGCCATGTGAATCGTCCAATTCCTTTTCCTCCCTTGCTGAATTTGTAAGTAGAATGGGCGAAATTGAATGATTCGTAGTTTTTTTCGTTAAAGCCAATTCCATTGTCTTTAATCTGAAAGTCAACTATTTCAGGTAAAATATCGGTTTTACCAAAATCAATTTCTTTTTGAGCTGAACGGATAATATCAATTTGAATTATGCCTGTTTCGGTAGCACTATCTTCTTCAATTGCTTGAATTGAGTTTACAATTGCTTCATATACTGGAAGCAAGGTATTGTTAAAAGCAAGTCTCTTTTCGTGAATTTTTCCTCTGATGTCTATTTGCATATTGTTAGTCCGTTGAAGTGGATTATAATCTTAAAGTAATAATTTCCGACTTTTTGTTTTTAACTAAACCTAGGGCAAAAGACTGAATCTATTTTATAGCGCCTACAAATTAATTTTATAATTAAATTACCTCCACCTCACCCCTTCGACAATTCCTCCGACCTCTTCTCCGCCGCCAAAATCCCCCCAATCAAAGCCCCGTCCAAATTCCCAGCTTCAAATTGTTTCAAAGCAGCCTCCGTAGTACCACCTTTTGAAGCAACCGCTTTAATCAATTCGTCTAACGATTTGTCGGCTGTGTTAATTAAATGGAAAGAACCGAGCATTGTTTGTTTGACCAAAAGTGCGGCCACGGATTCTTCAAAGCCCATTTTCTTTCCTGCTTCGATCATCGCTTTTACCACGTAGAAAAAATACGCTGGTCCGCTGCCACTTAATGCGGTTACGGCGTTCAATTGTTCTTCCTCTTCCAAAAACACAGAACGACCCGTCGCATTGATCAGGTTTTCGATTTTACGAAGCTGGGTAATATCTACTTCCGGCGACGCTGTATATGCAGTGATACCCATTCCAAGCATAGCAGGCGTATTTGGCATCGCACGGATCACAGCTTTATGATCCAGTACCGTTTGAATATTGGCAATCGTTACACCGGCCATAATGGAAAGTACAACCTGTTTTGGTGTGATCACGGTACGTAATGCTTCCTGAACTGACGGGAAATCCTGTGGTTTTACGGATAAAATGATCAGATCGTATGTCCCGATCTGCGGCCCGATGGAACCGGTAATTACGCCTGGCTGGAAGCTGCTGAGCTTTTCCATGCGGTCGTCACTTTTTTCAACCAGTAAAAAATCTTCTTTTTTAACCAGATCAAATTTCAGGAATGCGCGGGCGAAGGCAAGTCCCATGTTTCCGCAGCCAATGATTGCAATTTTCATTTTAAATAAATGTATTTGATATTAAATTCAGGGTAAAAGGGAATCTGGAAAATGCACGCCGAAAATTTATTTCCGGTTTGGGCATTAGCCACGGCGAATTACGCAACTTTTAGTTGAATATCATATGGCTTTCAGCGGTCGGCTTTCAGCTGTCAGTAAAGGAAAAGCGACTTTTTGGCCGACTGCTGATTGCCGACAGCCGATATCGTAGTTTATCTTCTTACCTTCGGGTTAAGTTTGATAGGGTGAATACTTTTTTAATATATGTTCTCAGGATATTCTGTTAAAGTAAATTCTTGTAGAAATATATTTTGAAAAATACGTATTATACATTTTTTTAGAGCGAGTAAGATTCATTGCCGCCAAATTATCATAGTTTATTGTAATTCTCCAATTATGGCTATAAAAGTTGCTATTTCACACAAGACCAAGTACAAGTTTGATAGGAGTGTTGCATTGTCACCGCATATTTTCAGATTACGTCCTGCGCCGCATTCCCGTACGGCCATAGAAGGATATTCATTTAAGGTTACACCCGAAAATCATTTTATAAACTGGCAGCAGGATCCTTTCGGTAACTACCAGGCAAGGGTTGTGTTTCCGGAAAAGGCGACAGAGCTTAGTATTGAAGTGGAGGTAATTGCCAAATTACAGGTGATTAATCCGTTTGATTTCTTTGTGGAGGAGTATGCCGAGAATTTTCCGTTTGCTTATGAACAAGGTTTAAAGAAGGAACTTGGTCCTTACCTTGAACCACGAGAATCCGGCCCGAGGCTGATGGAATGGATTGAGCAAAACAAACCTGCAAATGGTACTAAAATAGTAGACTTTCTTGTCCATGTAAATCAGCGGGTCTTTAATTCCATTGGTTATAACATCCGTATGGAAGCGGGTGTACAGACTTGCGAAGATACACTAACCACCAGAAGTGGTTCATGCCGGGATTCTGCATGGATGCTTGTTCAGTTTTTGAGACATTTGGGCATTGCTGCAAGATTTGTGTCTGGTTATCTGGTTCAGCTTGCTTCTGATATCAAATCATTGGATGGTCCGTCTGGTCCGGAAGAAGATTTCACAGATTTGCATGCATGGGCTGAGGCATATGTACCCGGTGCCGGCTGGATCGGACTGGATGCTACGTCCGGACTTTTGGCCGGTGAAGGCCATATTCCACTTTGCTGTACGCCTGATTATGCAAGCGCGGCGCCTGTTTCAGGGGCTACGGATATTTGCGAGGTGACTTTTGATTTTGACAACAGCGTTTTCCGTATCCACGAAGATCCGCGGGTAACGAAACCATATACCGAAGAGCAGTGGAATAAAATCATGCAGGTCGGCCACGATGTGGAAAAAGATTTGCAGGACGGCGATGTTCGGATGACCATGGGTGGAGAACCTACCTTTATTTCTATCGATGATTTTGAAGGTGCTGAATGGAATACGGCAGCGGATGGTCCGTTGAAAAGACAACTAGCTTATGATCTTGCATTACGATTGAAGAACCGTTTTGCACATGGCGGTTTGCTGCACTTCGGACAAGGAAAATGGTATCCGGGCGAATTATTTCCGCGTTGGCAATATGCGCTTTATTGGAGAAATGACGGTTTGCCGATGTGGAAAAACGATGCGTTAGTCGCGAAAGAAGGTGAGACGAAATACACTTTCCGCGATGCAGAAATTTTTACAACCGAGCTGACAAAATATCTGGGAATCGATACCAATAATATTACGCCCGCTTATGAAGATCCGGTTTATTGGGCGATGGAAGAAGGGAAATTACCTGTCAATATTGATCCGTTGCAGGTAAATCTCAAAGATTCAATTGAAAGAAGAACACTGGCCCAATTACTGCAAAAAGGACTGAACAATCCAACCGGATATGTTCTGCCTTTGAAATATAATGTTAAAGGAGAAGCCTGGTCGAGCTGCGCATGGGAATTCCGTCGTAAAAACTGCTTCCTGATTCCGGGAAATTCGGCCATGGGTTTCAGGCTTCCGCTTGATTCTTTGCCTGAAGTTGCAAAAGACAAAAGAGAGCAGCCGATTGAGCGCAGTCCGTTTGAAGATTTACCACCTTTGGGTGAATATAAATCGGTTGTAGAATCGAGATATGGAACGGTTGCACCAGCTTATGTTGCGCCGGATAATAAGGTAATTGAAGACGAGGACGAGGAAAAAGATAAAAAGGTAAAGAAAGAAAAAGCGCCGGAACAGGCATTGCTTTTTGAAGTTCCTATTATCAAAACGGCACTTTGTGTAGAGGAACGTGACGGAATAATCTACGTTTATCTCCCTCCAACGGATTATCTGGAACACTATCTGGATCTGATGGCTTCGATTGAGGCAACTGCTGAAAAGTTGCAAATGCCAATCCGGATTGAAGGATATCCTTCGCCTTCTGATCACCGTATTCAAAAATTAATCGTTACGCCGGATCCGGGTGTAATTGAAGTAAATATTCATCCGGCGAAAAACTGGACGGAGCTTGTGGATAATATTAGTGCCTTGTACGAGGAAGCATTTTTCTCTCGTTTGGGTACGGATAAATTCATGGTTGACGGTCGCCATACCGGAACGGGTGGAGGAAATCATGTGACGATTGGCGGTGCAAAACCTGCGGATAGTCCTATTTTGCGCCGACCTGATTTGCTGAGAAGTTTAGTTACTTATTGGCAGCACCACCCGGCATTGAGTTATTTATTTGCCGGTCCGTTTATTGGACCGACAAGTCAGGCACCGCGAATTGATGAAGGTCGTGATGAAAAATTATATGAGGTAGAAATCGCGTTTGAACAGATTCCGGATGGCGAAGAAATTCCGTTCTGGATGGTTGACCGGATTTTCAGGAATTTGCTGGTAGATATCACCGGTAATACCCACCGATCGGAATTCTGCATGGATAAATTGTATTCACCGGATTCTTCAACAGGGCGTCTGGGGATTCTGGAATTCCGTGCCTTTGATATGCCGCCGCACAAACATATGAACCTGGTGCAAACCTTGCTTGTTCGTGCGCTGATTGCTAAATTCTGGAAAGAGCCCTACAAACATAAATTAATCCGTTGGGGTACCGAATTGCACGACCGTTTCCTGTTACCGCATTTCGCTTACATGGACATGGTGGATGTCGTGAATGACCTGAAAGATGCCGGTTACCATTTTGATATTTCCTGGTTTGACCCGTTCTTCGAATTCCGGTTTCCTTTTTATGGAGGAATCATGGTTGATAATATTCAGCTTGAAATCCGTCTTGGTATCGAACCATGGCATGTTTTGGGTGAAGAATTAACCAATTCCGGGACTTCCCGTTTTGTGGATTCTTCCCTGGAAAGAATTCAGGTGAAAGTGAGCGGATTTATTGAAGGTCGCCATATTCTGGTTTGTAACAGTTGCCGCGTGCCGTTGAGAAGTTCGGGGATTAAAGGAGAATTTGTGGCTGGGATACGTTACAAAGCGTGGAATCCGCCGTCTGCATTACATCCAACGATCGGAGCAGATGCGCCGCTTGTTTTTGATATTGTGGATACCTGGAACAATCGTATTTTAGGTGGCTGTACTTATTTTGTTTCGCATCCGGGCGGTCGCAGTTTTGATACGCACCCTGTGAACAGTTTTGAAGCAGAATCTAGAAAGATCAGCTTATTCCAGGGTTTTGGACATACGCCTTCTTTTGGTCAGGAAGTTCCAATTATTGACAAATCATCACCAGCGGTTTCCCGTTTTGTGGCAGAAACCAAAAAGGATTTAAGAAGTGATACACCGATCGAATTAATTGATCCGGAATATCCAAATACACTGGATTTAAGAAAATACTGGAAAGCGAAATAATCGCCCCTCTGATAAATAATTAGTTGAATTATGCTTACTGAAGCTTCCGTGAATCTTTTACAAACCTATCGCAGCGGGTTAAATTCGTACGATGAAATTCTGGATGTAAAAGGTCGTGTGAAACCACACTGGCAAGCCCTTTTTGCCACGCTGGAAAAGCTTGGTATTGATGAGTTAAAAACCAGGAATCAGGAAATTATTGATAAGCTTCGTGAAAACGGGGTTACCTACAATGTCTATGACGGCGTTGATGGACTGAACCGTCCGTGGCAGCTGGATCCGATTCCTTTTTTGATCGAACAAAAAGAGTGGAATACCATAGCAAAAGGGTTGCAGCAAAGAGCCCTTTTGCTTGATCTGATACTTCGGGATATTTATGGTCCGAGAAATCTGGTCAGGGACGCGATTATTCCGGCGGAACTTGTTTTCGACAATGTAGGGTTTTCACGTCCCTGTGCCGATTTGATACTTCCTGCTCCCAACCAACTGGTTTTGTACGCAGCTGATATGGCGCGTGGCCCGGACGGACAAATGTGGATTGTGGACAACCGTACCCAGGCTCCTTCCGGCTCTGGTTATACTCTGGAAAACCGTGTGGTTATGAGTAAGCTGCTCCCGGAGCTTGCCGATGGTATGTACGTAAGCAAATTATCGCCATTTTTTAACAATATCCAGAGTACCGTTTTAAGGTTATCAGGGAAAACAAAAGAAGCTCCCAATATCGTTTATCTGACGCCCGGCCCAAATAATGAATCCTATTTTGAGCATGCTTATCTGGCGTCTTATTTGGGATATACACTAGCTCAGGGCGATGATTTGCTGGTTCGTGATGGTTATGTCTGGCTGAAATCCATTGAAGGTTTGCAGCGTGTGGATGTTATTATCCGTCGTATCGATGACGACTGGTGTGATCCGCTGGAACTTCGTGAAGATTCGCGTCTGGGAGTTCCGGGTTTGCTTCATGCCATTCGCAAAGGAAATGTAAAAGTGCTGAATCCGCCTGGAACAAGCGTTTTGGAAAACCATGCGTTCCTGGCTTTTATGCATAATATCTGCCGGTACTTTTTAGGCGAAGACCTGATTATGCCGTCGGTAGCTACCTGGTGGTGCGGACAACCCAAAGAGCTGAATTTTGTTTTAAATAATATCGACAAACTGATCATTAAAAAAGCGAACCGGAAATCGAAGTTCCGGTCTGTTTATGGTCGTTTGCTTACGCCAAAAGATAAGGAAGATTTAAAAAAGGCGCTCATACAGCGTCCTCATGAATATATCGCGCAGGAAGAAGTTAGTCTGAGTACTACGCCCTCCCTGGTTGACGGTATGATTGAACCGAGATATGCTGCTATCCGGGCTTTTCTGGTTTCCGATGAAAAAGGTTACCATGTGATGCAGGGTGGGCTTACACGAAGTTCTCCTGTTAAAGACCGGTTTGTAATATCTAATCAGCATGGCGGATTATCAAAAGATACCTGGATCGTTTCTGATAAAACAGATCAGCCTCAGGAAAAAATCATTCTTCCGGTCACACCATCGTATAAAAAACAAGTTTCGGTACCAAGCCGGAGCGCCGAAAATCTTTTCTGGGTTGGGCGTTATTGCGAGCGCACGATGGCGGTTACAAAGTTTATGAACATTGTAATTAATGTACTTAACATTGACCGGAATTTCGGCGGATCATCCAAGCAAGAACATATCAAAATATTGCTTCAGTCACTTACACATCTTTCTTCAACCTATCCGGGATTTCTTGGAGAAGATAATCAGGAATTGCTGTACAAACCGTACATTGAAATTATCAAATTGGCTTCGGATGTTTATCGACCGGGTACTATTGCATCCAACGTTTCATCTTTTTTACATGCTGTTGGCGCTGTGAGAAATCAGTGGGATATTGAAATCTGGCGGATTGTTGATCTGATTGAAAATAGTTTTCAGGAGATTAGGAATGCGTCGACAATGAACAGCAGTAATATCCAGAAAACGCTGGATAAGCTTTATAACAGCATGCTGACTTTTCTGGGCGTGATGTCTGAAACGATGCCAAGGGATAATAGTTATCTGCTGCTTGACACAGGAAAAATAATCGAACGGATTCTTTCCAAGCTGAGCATTATCCAGTCGAATTTTGGTGTAAAAAATGAAGCAAATGTTGAAAATGAATTGATAGAAGCGACTTTGCTTAATCATCATTTGTTGGTCAACTATCGGCAGATTTATAAATCACAGTTAAGTGTTGAAGCGATGCTCGATATGGTTTTGCTTGAAAAAACGCTGCCATATTCGATTGTTTATTTACTTGATTCACTTAAAGTAAATCTGGAATGTCTGCCCGGAACGGTAGGTGAAAGAATGAACGAGGCGCAAAAAGCTGTTTTAAAAGCGTCAACCTTAATTAAACTGGCGAGCGTTCAGGAATTAAGTCAATACGATCCGGTGACGTTGGAAAGAGAAGAATTATTCAAGCTGATGTCAGAGGTATCCGGATTAATTTCGTCCGTATCCATGGCGCTGACGAATATGTATTTCAGCCATACCATTATGCAACATTCGTTTTTTAAACCGATAGAGAACGATGAAATATAAGCTGACCCATTTAACGGAATATCGTTACGTTGAGCCTGTGAGCACTTATCATAGTCTGGTTTGTCTGACGCCGAGGACTTTGCCGAAACAACTTTGTCAAGATTTTACAATGGAAGTAACGCCTACACCCGCTGAAATTGTGGAGCGGGTGGATTACTATGGAAATACAACGCACTACTTTTCGCTGCATTCACCGCATAAGAAACTGACGGTAAAAACGACCAGTATTGTCGAGTGCCTGACGGAAACAACCGGTGCGCCGATCCGCTCTGATGTTACCTGCGCAGAAGCGCGGTCGCGTTTTATGAATGATCGTTCGCTGAAAATTTCTTTGCTGGAATATTTGCTGCCGAGTCCGTTGATTAAATGGGATCCTGCCATTGTTCATTTTGCCGAAGACTGTTTTCAGGATGACCGTCCGTTGTACGAATGTATTCATGCGCTGAGCCGGAAAATATTTACAGAATTTGATTTCGTCCCTGATTTTACAACCATACATACACCGATCAGAGAAGTGCTGGCAGCGAAAAAAGGGGTTTGTCAGGATTTTTCACATCTGGCGATTGCCTGTATCCGCAGCTTTGGTTTTGCAGCGCGGTATGTAAGCGGATATCTGGAAACGCTGCCGCCTCCGGGCAAACAAAAATTGCAGGGATCGGACGCTTCACATGCATGGATCTCGGTTTTTATTCCTGATTATGGCTGGTGTGATTTCGATCCGACAAATAACGTTGTTCCTGGTGAGCGTCATATTATTACAGCCTGGGGAAGAGATTACAGCGACGTGCCTCCGTTGAAAGGAATTATTTTCAGTTCGGGCAAACATACATTATCCGTTGAGGTTGATGTAATTCCGATGGATTGAGACTTAAAATTGTAATATATCTTTACTTTTCTGATAATGGTTGTTTAAACAATTTGAGAATTGACCTTGTTTCTCTAATTTTACCACATCATTTTCGAAACCAGTATTGATAACCTTATTTTGATGAAACCAGGCGTTACAGAATTTTACCCTCTTTGGACAAATTTGCCTGGCTACATCCCAGTGGGGAACCACGGAACATTAAATAATCATAAAATTACGGATGAAAGAAATAGCATTTAGAGATGCCATTCGCGACGCCATGTCGGAAGAGATGCGCCGGGATCAAAGTGTATTCCTGATGGGCGAGGAAGTTGCAGAATATAATGGCGCCTATAAAGCCAGTCAGGGAATGCTTGATGAATTTGGACCGGAACGTGTGATTGATACACCGATCGCCGAATTGGGTTTTGCAGGAATTGGGGTTGGAGCAGCCGGAAACGGTCTTCGTCCTATCATTGAATTTATGACATTCAACTTTTCGTTGGTTGCGATCGATCAGATCATCAACAGCGCGGCGAAAATTCTTTCTATGTCTGCCGGACAGTACGGTGCTCCTATCGTATTCCGCGGACCAACTGGAAATGCAGGTCAGCTGGGTGCCCAGCACTCACAAAACTTTGAAAACTGGTTCGCTAACACGCCAGGTTTGAAAGTGGTTGTTCCTTCAAATCCATATGATGCCAAAGGACTTTTGAAATCAGCTATTCGTGATAACAACCCGGTGATCTTCATGGAGTCGGAAGTTATGTACGGCGATAAGATGATGGTTCCTGAGGAAGAATATCTTATTCCACTTGGAAAAGCGGATGTAAAACGTCAGGGAAAAGATGTTACCATTGTTTCTTTTGGTAAAATGATCCCACGCGTGGTTAACCCGGCGATTTTGCAATTGGAAAAAGAAGGAATTGACGTGGAATTGATCGATTTAAGAACTGTTAAGCCAATCGATTACGCTACGGTTATTGAATCTGTGAAGAAAACAAACCGTTGTGTGGTAGTTGAAGAAGCTTGGCCGCTGGCATCTATTTCAACTGAAATTGCATACCATATTCAACGTCATGCGTTTGATTATATGGATGCTCCGGTCATCCGTGTTACAAACCGTGATGTGCCGCTTCCATACGCTCCAACGCTTATTGAAGAGATTTTGCCAAGCGTAAAACGTGTTGTTGAAGCCGTTAAAAGCGTTTTGTACAAATAAAATAATATTAAAATAACAGAGCCATTTCCCGCCGCAGGTTGTGGCTTTGTTATTTAAAAGTGCCAGTGTTTTATCTTGCCAGTACGTAAACTCTTTGAGTAATATCAGTGTAGCGGGGAGCTTTTCCCGGAATTTATTGTTAAAAAGGAAGTTGATTACTATTATTTTTGTTTTATAAAAGACCTTAAAACGGATTCAAATCAATTAAGATTATGCAAGAAGAAAGGACGAGATATTCTGAGGAAGAATTAAAGGAATTTGAGGTATTGATTCGCGGCAAATTGGAAGGTACTCTTGAAGAACTCAACTATATTAAAGGAGGTCTGAGCAAAAAAAACGATAGCGGTACAGATAACACAGCCAGTACAGCCAAGTCGATTGAAGATGGTGCAGATGCAAGTGAACGTGAGAATCTAAGCCAGTTGGCTGCCAGATTACAGAAATATTCAATCCAGTTGGAAAATGCCCTTGTTCGTATTAAAAACGGTACTTATGGTATTTGTATTGATTCAGGTAAACTGATTCCAAAAGAGAGGTTACGCATTGTACCTCACACACAGCAAACAATTGAAGCGAAATTGAAACGGGTAAACTAATTTCATCTGAAAAAACTTTACTCCGTTACTATACAAAAAATAAAGGCAGGCTTACCCAGAAAGTAAGCTTGCCTTTTTGTCTTTATAAGTTTCCAGATTACTCCTCCGTTCCCAAAACCTCCCGAAAAACATCAAGCAGCCCTTCTGATGGTTCCTGCCCTTTATTTTTACTTTTAAAATATTCCTGAAAAAGGTTTTCCATACTCAAAGTAAGATCGATGGTTGAAGCACTTCCCTCTTCTGCTATTTTTTTGATCTGGGGAATAATCTGCACCAAACCGGAATGTGCCTCGGTAAGCCGTTTTTTATCCGCAGCCTCCAGGTAGTTATCCGAAACGATCGTAAGTTCAATTAAGTCTTCGGAATGCTCGTGCAGCCAGTTTATTGCCTCATCAATAGAATCAAACTTTCCGCGACGAAGTTTCTTTCCTTTTGTCAGTTCGATAGCGCGGTAATTATTTAATTTTCCTGCTTCTGCGTCAAGGAGAATGACATACTTCGTCTGATTTGCTTCTGAAAAACTATATGCCAGCGGACTGCTTGAATAAACGGAAGGAGCCGGAATTTTGTCGACGCGATGATAACGGTGCAAATGTCCGAGTGCGATATAATGAATTTGTTCAGGAAAATTTTCTGTATAAATCGCCTGCGCGCCACCGATATGTAAAATCGGGCGTTCTTCATCCGGTTCTTCTTCCGGTGCCGGATCACCTTTTTTCATCACATATAAATGCGTGACTAAAAGATTGAAACCATTGTCATCGAGATATTTTTCAGCCAGTTCCTGCCAGTGTTTTTGCAGATGCGTCCGCAGGTTTTCCTCGGAATCTTCCAGTCCCAGGAATGTTTTCAAACGCTGTTCATTTGCATAAGGAGTATGCAGAACACGAAGCGGAACATCTGAATTTGGTAGTTTAATTTCAATAAAACCCTTGTCTGATTTCGTCACTTCAAGTCCGGCTTGTGTGCGAAACAGTTTAATTTCTGCATTTGGGAAACCGACAAAAATGATCCCGCAAACTTTCGCCAAAGCGTCAGGAACTTCAATGCGTTCTGGTGAATCATGATTTCCGGCAATAGCTATTACGGCACGACTTCCATGCGCTGATAGTCGGTACAAGGTGCTGTATAATAATTCAGTTGATTCGGACGAAGGATTGAAATTATCGAACAGATCACCCGCTACTACAACCGCATCAACCTCTTCCCGATCGGCGATCTCGCAAATTTCATCCAATACAAGCCTTTGCTCTTCCAATCTGGAAAAGTTGTCAAGCTTTTTTCCAATATGCCAGTCAGCGGTGTGGAGAATTTTCATTTTGGGTAATTATTTTAGCGAAATTAATACTTCGTTTGAATACATTTGAAATATTTAATTCAACTGCATTGATCAATCGTTTCCAAAAAATAAATAAAAACATCAGGATGTGGGCATTCATTACCTTCATCTTATCGACGGTAATCTCCTGCCAGAAAAAACCAGCCAACTCAGAAAATGCCGGTATCGCCATTTCTTTCGACGATCATTTTATAAACGATTGGTACGCATTAAGATCACTTTTTCAGAAATATAATGCTCACGTTACGTTTTTCCTTACCTGCCCGGATTCACTGACTACCGACGAAATTGTCAAAATAAAACAGCTTCAAAAAGACGGGCATGAAATCGGTTTTCATGGAACGATACATGGGAATGCGACAGCAATGTTACAATCAGAGGGACCGCAAAAATATATTGAAACCGAACTTGAACCAGGCCTAAAACACCTGGCACAAATTGGTATAAAACCTACTTCCTATGCACATCCAGGCGGTAACCATACGGATCAGGCAGATTCAATTTTATTGGCAAACGGATTTAAAATTTTACGAGATGTGGCTCAGGCAGAACGGAAATTATTTGGGGTGCCTGTATATCATTTTGAACCGAGAATTATGAGCTGGATTTATTATCCTTTCAACAAAGAACAAATTGTGGATGCGCTGATGATCGATGAAGGAACAAATATCAGCGAAAAAGAAATAAAACAAGCACTGAAAAAAGCAAAAGACACAAACACGGCCATTATGCTTTTTGGGCATCAACCACTATATGAAAAACCAAAAAACGGCCAGTACGGATTTAGCGTGGCATTTTTAGAAACAATCCTAAAAGAAGCAAAAGCCCAAAACCTGAAATTCTACACCATGTCAGAACTCCCTGACAAAAAATAAAACTCCCAAAACTCCGTGAAAAACTCAAATAACTCTGCGTTTAAAAAAACTAACGTCCAAAATGCCGATCCTTAAAAGCCAATAAAGGTTTTTCGAAATAATTATAAGAAAGTGCCGTAACTGCTACGGATAATACAAAGCTTAAAATATAAAGTATGACGTGATATGTAGTTCCTGTAATTTGAGGAGCAAATGTCCTTAATGCATTGATTATAAAAACAATGACAAAAACGTGATAAATATAAAGTCCATAAGAAATCTTACCCAGATAGCTCATGACCTTATTTTCCAGACTGATAATTGTATTTTTATTGCAGGAAACATTCAGCACAAAAAAGCTAAAAAAGAGCGCATACAGTTCGAGAAATCCTGTGAAGTGAACGCCGGAAAAAAACAGAACAGCTAACAAAGTGTATACCACGATTTGTACATCCTTTCTAAAAACAAAATCGAGAATTTTACTTTTTTGGGAATAAACAAGATACGCGCATAGACCTCCCAAAGCCATTGTTTGAATTCTGAACTGCCCAAGAAAAGTTGTGATAGCCGACATTTTCTCTTCGTCTGTTTTATCCAAAAGATAAGCGCCGCCAAAGAGAAGAGCAATCGTTACAAAAAGGAAAAGAAAAACGATTCGCCCACTCTTTTTTGGATATTTGATAATCCAGGGCCATAAATAATAAAATTGCTCTTCTACGCCTATGGACCAGGTTTGTGCGCACCAGTAAGGTAGATCATACAAGACAAAAGCATAGTTTGGTAGAACCAAAAACAGCAACGCTAGTCGTGGTGCGACATGATTTGCCAGTTTTTCATTGGCGCCCGGAAAATACAGCAGGTCAATATGTGGAAAAACAAAAAAGGAAAGTCCGATGATCAGAAAATAAATCGGCCAGATCCTGAAAACACGGCGTAAATAGAATTTTTTAGCATCCACATCACCAAAGCGGCCTTTTTCTTCCAGCAGTAAATAGGTAATCAAAAATCCGCTCAATACGAAAAACAGACCTACACCTAATCGTCCTGCATGTTTTATGATCGTCACATCATATAAATTGTCAATACCAAAAGCATGTTTGGCCTGCTCCAAATGGTGAAAAACCACTAAAAGTGCTGCGATGCAGCGGATACCATTTAAATTGGGAAAGTAACGTTTGTTTTCCGAGTGTGCCACGTATTTCTATTCTTACTTCGATTCAAACCACGACATCCATTTTCCCTGCGCACGCATCACTTGCTCTATTACGTCGCGGACCGCTCCCTGGCCACCTTTTGCAGGAGAAATATAATCTGCAATGGCAAGAATTTCCTGATCAGAATCAGCGGGGCAAGCACCTAACACAGAAGTTTTCATTACTTCATAATCCGGCAGATCATCACCCATGAAAATGATTTCGTTTTCAGTTAGTCCGCGTTCCTGAAGATATTTCTTGAAGATTGGTAATTTCCCGTCGGGTGTTGTTCCAATGAAAATGTCTTTAACACCTAAATATTCCAGCCTTTTTCGAACGCCAACCTGATTTTGTGCAGAAAGAATGGCGACATTATATCCCAATCTGACAGCACGGTTAATACCATATCCGTCACGGACATTGAAAATCCGGGGCTGTTCTCCGCTTTCCAGCGCGATAACACTGCCGTCGGTCATAACACCGTCCACATCAAAAATAAAGGTTGTAATCTGTTTGAAACGCTCTTCTAAGGCTGAACTCATAAAATTTCAAGATTGGAACTGTGTGCAAAGATAGTCTAACTTTTTTCCCGGCGATGTACCGGTTATTCATTTCCTATATGACGGGTTCGGATCCGTTCGGTCATTAAACGATAAATATCGGTCCAGTCGGGATTAATTTCCTGTAAATATTCGAGATGCCGCCCGGTTGTCGCCCAGTCACCCCGCTTCGCCGGACCGGTTTGTCCCAATGCAGGATCTTCCGATTGCAGTGCTTTGTTAATGGTTGTATTGATAAGCGGCTTCAATAAATCAAAGCTCATTTGTTCTCTGGCGAGCAGATCGTGGGAAATACTTAATAAATGATTGGTGAAATTACTTGCGAAAACGGCCGCTACATGTAAAATAAATCGTTCATCAGAATCAACATGACGGACATAATTACTAACACTTTCGCCCAAAGTCAGCAGTTTCGATTCCACAATATCACTAGTTCCTTCAATACAGATCGGTAACGTTTTGTAATCCATCGGAACTTCTTTTGTGAAAGTCTGTAACGGATAAAAAACGCCGGTTTGCACGGGAACATCACTATAAATTTCCAGCAGATTTTGAAGTTCGGCCAAAGATCTGGTACCTGAAGTATGTACGACGATTACGCCTTCGGGTAGAACAATTCTTTCAATGACCGATTTCAAAGCATCGTCGGAAACCGTAATAAAAATAATCTGCGTATCGCTTTCTGAAAAATTGAGATCAGGCTGAATTTCGGAATCATATAGTAACGATACAAGCTGTCTGGCTTTTTGTGTATCGCGGCTATAAACTTCACAAATAAGATGGCCAGCATCTTCAAATGCCTGAGACAGATGCCATGCAACATTTCCGGCACCGATAAAGGAGATTTTCATTTTGTAGTGAACATTGTGATAACCTGCGTAAGTTATTAAGGCATAGCCAACTTCACAAATCAGTTTACGATCGGCGCAGTTTGTTCTGCGGAAGTTATACCGGACGGAAGTTCCATAATGCGCATATTACGGAAATGAATTTCAGCACCTTCCGCTTCCAGGCAGATATACCCTTTCTTCCGTTCTGATGCGCGGAGCCCGTTTACAAATTTTCCGTTGACGGACAATTTTACGGTTCCATCCACGCAAACCACCACATATTTATTCCACTCTCCTTTTCCTTTGCAGCGTTTTTCAATGGATTTACTGCGGATTCCACGCGGATTATCGGGAATGGCTGTCATGCCCATGGTTGGGAATAATTCGCCGTGGACATAATCATCCGTTGCATTATGCTGTCTTGCATAATCCAGTTCCAGCATTTGTACTTCGATGGCTTTTGTCAGCGGATCGTCTTTAAACTGTGTTCCTTCGCTCCAGACAAAAATCCCGGAATTCCCGCCAGCGGTCATATGTTTCCATTCCACCTCCAAAATAAAATTTTCATATTGCCTGTCCGACCGCATTACGCCGATCGGTAATCCTGAACAAATCAAAGTTCCGTTTTTTACTTTCCAGGTTTCTTTAGAAGTATTGACATCAATCCATCCGTCCAGATTTTTCCCATTAAATAAAGGTCGAAATCCCAGCTTATCAGAATCCTGCGCGTATACATATTGGGTAAAAATTAATGAGAAAATGATAATATGGCAAAGCCGGGACGTGTGGAAGATGTGTTTTGTAGTGTTATTTTCAATATTCATGAGTAAAAGTTTAAGATATTTCAGGATCTGATTTAATCCTGAAAATTATTTAATCAAAGTATTTTCAGTTTGGGTAATACTTGCTTAATAGCTCACAGTCACCAAAAAACTTGGCAATTCGTCTTTAAAAAGCAATTTTCTGCATCGGTCACCCATATCAAAAGTATTGTAAAAGCTAGGTCATTCGGGAAAAATTACAAACATACTTGTAATTCAATTTGTTAAACTCTATATTTGCACTCCCATTTTGCGATGGGACTGTTCTATAACAGTGTAATTTATTGAAAATCAATTAAAATTTTTGTTAATCGTGGATACGTTAAGCTACAAAACCATCTCGGCGAACAAAAACACAGTGAACAAGGAGTGGGTTGTTGTGGATGCCAAAGGTGCAGTTCTTGGTCGTTTGGCCAGTGAAGTTGCCAAAATTATCAGAGGCAAGCACAAAGCAAGTTATACTCCTCATGTAGACTGTGGTGATAATGTTATCATTATCAACGCCGATAAAGTAAAGTTGACAGGTAAGAAGTTGACAGACAAAATTTATGTTCGTCACACTGGATACCCAGGAGGTCAGCGTTTTCAAACTCCTCGCGAATTGCTTGAAAAACACCCGGAACGTGTGATAGAGAAAGCCGTGAGAGGTATGCTTCCAAAAAGTCGTTTGGGACGTCGTTTGTTTACTAATTTGTTCGTTTATGCCGCTGCGGAACATCCGCATAGTGCTCAACAACCTAAAGAAATACAGTTCTAAGCCTCTGAGGTTTAAAACTGATAACGCAAAAGCAATACATGGAAGTTATCAACACAATTGGTAGAAGAAAAACAGCTGTGGCGCGCATCTACCTAACGCCAGGTAAAGGAGAAATCAAAGTAAACGGCCGCGATTTTAAAGAGTACTTTCCTTTTGAAGTACACCAGATCGTTTTGCAAATGCCTTTCGTTACTATTAGCGGTAGCAACGGTTACGATGTTAAAGTAAACGTAAGAGGTGGTGGAATATCCGGACAAGCTGAGGCTGTTCGTATGGCTATTTCACGTGCATTGGTTGAATATAACGGAGAATTCCGTGGAGCGTTGAAGAAAGAAGGATTCCTTACTCGTGACCCTCGTATGGTTGAACGTAAGAAATACGGTCGCGCTAAGGCTCGTAAGAGATTCCAGTTCTCGAAACGTTAATATTTTCTTTGTCAGGATAGTCAGTTATGGTCAGGAAATAGTCAGGTATCGTTTCGGCTTAGAAGCAAAACAATAAATGACAATCCATGGCAACAAATGACAACCCTTGACAGAAAGATGTCCAGACAGTACTTATCGTGCCCGATGTGCTGTGCTGCGTAAAAAATCATTAATCTTATAAATTCAAATTTGGCAATGGCACAAATAGAATATAAAGACCTATTGGATGCAGGTGTGCATTTTGGTCACCTTACCCGCAAGTGGGATCCCCGTATGGCTCCATATATCTTTATGGAAAAAAACGGTATTCACATCATTGACCTGAACAAAACACTTAGCTGCGTAGAATCAGCTGAAGCTGCTTTGAAACAGATCGTTCGTTCAGGACGTAAGATCATGTTTGTGGCTACTAAAAAACAAGCGCAGGAAATTGTAACGGAAGAGGCAAAACGCCTTAAAATGCCTTACGTAACTGATCGTTGGTTGGGTGGTATGCTTACAAACTTTGGCACAATTCGCAAGTCTTTGAAAAAAATGCAGACTCTTGAGAAGATGCTTAAAGACGAAACCACGGTTAGCAATATCGCGAAAAGAGAACGCCTGATGCTTACACGTGAAAAGGACAAATTGGAAAGAGTGTTAGGTGGTGTAGCTGACTTAACGCGCCTTCCGGCTGCACTTTTCATCGTTGATGTGAAACGTGAACACATTGCGGTTTCAGAAGCAAAAAGATTGAACATCCCTATTTTTGCGATCTGTGATACAAACTCAAACCCTGATTTGGTTGATTTCCCAATTCCAAGTAATGATGATGCATACAAAGCTATCTCATTGATTACTTTGGCGATCGGTAAGGCAATTGAAGAAGGTCTGATGGAACGCAAGCAGGATAAAGACGATCAGCGTCTTGTTGAGGAAGAAGAAGCCAAACGTCAGGTTGACAAAGGCGGTGAGGAAGCTGCTGCAGCACCACGTGCTGAGGTTCCAGCTATTGAAAGTGACGAAGAATAGTCAGGGCGATATGAATCAGGTTAATTTTTAACCTTTTTCTTTCTGATAGATAAAGTAGCCCATAGCCATTTGCTATGGGCTACATTTTTTAAAATTCAAATTGAAAAATAGTCTTTCCTCTATCGTTAACATTTGCTTAATCTGTTAATCACAGGAATTGAACTGTTTTGTAAAAAGTTTTTAACCATTTAGAAATAAGTCATGGCAATTACCGCTCAAGATGTAAATAAACTTCGCCAGATGACTGGCGCAGGTATGATGGATTGTAAAAAAGCACTTCAGGAAGCTGATGGTGATTTTGACAACGCCGTTGATATTCTACGTAAACAAGGACAAAAAGTAGCTGCAAAACGTGCTGATAACGAAGTAGCAGAAGGAACAGTATTGGTAGCAATCAGTGCTGACGGAACAAATGGTAAACTTGTGGCTTTCGCTTGCGAAACTGAACCAGTTTCAAACGTTGAAGACTTCAAAAACCTTGCTCAAAGTATTTTGGATAAAGCTGTTGCTGACGATATCCAGGATAAAGAATCTTTACTTGCTGCGACTTTGGCTGACGGCCGTCCGGTAAGCGAAAACATCGTTGACCTTGTTGGTAAACTGGGAGAGAAATTGGTTATCGCTGCTTACGAAAACGTAACGGCTGACCAGGTTGTTTCCTACATTCACTCAAACGGTAAACTTGGTGTATTGGTAGCGTTCGAAGGAGTTAACGGAACTGACGTTAGCGAACTTGGAAAAGACGTTGCTATGCAAATTGCTGCAATGAAACCAGTTGCTCTTGACAAAGACGGTGTTGATTCAGCAACAGTTGAACGCGAAATCGAAGTTGGTAAAGAACAAGCTCGTGCAGAAGGCAAGCCAGAAGCAATGCTTGAAAAAATCGCTCAGGGTAAATTACAGAAGTTCTACAAAGATAATACTTTGTTGAACCAGGAATTTGTTAAAGATTCTTCATTAACTATCCGCCAATTGGTTGAGAAAACTGCTAAGGGTTTGACTGTAAAGTCATTCAAAAGAGTAGCAATTGGAGCATAATTAAAAAAAAATAGTAAAAAAATAAAAACAACGCCTGACGTATACTTGTATACCAGGCGTTGTTTTTGTTATTTGCCGTCACAAAAATATTTTTTACACACTAAATAAGGCTTGCTCTGTTACTTTTTACATGTATGGCAGTCAAAACGTTTAAAGAAGAACTGAAAGAAAATAATTACACTGACGAAGAATTGGTGAAATTATTCGTGGATACGCAGCGTAACCACTATTTCGAAAAATTGTACTCGCGATATGCTGATAAGGTTTATCACAAGTGCTTATCTTTTATAAAAGATTCGGCAAAAGCTGAGGATCTCACACACGATATCTTTTTAAAACTGATATTCAAGCTGGGTACCTTTAAAGAAGACGCCAAATTTTCTACATGGCTGTATTCGATAACATACAACCACTGTATGGACCAATTGCGATCTAACAAGAAAAGAGGTGAAGTATATCAGGACGAACCAATGGAGGTTTCTGATGATATTGATCTTAATAATCTTTTCGACGGAGACGACATTGAGGCGAGAAATTTAAAAACCGCGCTGGATCACCTGACTGTCGATGAAAAGGGTATTTTATTCATGAAATATACCGATGACCTCAGTATCAGGGATATTGCAGATATATTTAAAATAACCGAAAGTGCGGTAAAAATGCGTCTGCTGAGATCGCGCGAAAAGCTGCGTAAGAAATATCTTGAAACAATTATTTTCCTGGGTATATTCTTCGTCAAAATGATAGAACTAATCAGATATTTTATAAACAGCTGAAAAATATGCCCTCAGGAAATACAGTTTTTAAAGATTTAGAGTCTACTGAGGAAGTACCAGCCTACCTTAAAAGAGCATTGGTTTCAGAAGTAAATACCATCAGAGATACCATGCACGTGGTTGAACACTTTACAGAACACTTTTTGAATACCCTGGTTGTCAGTCTTTCCATTGAGGATACTGATTTATAAAACGCCGGACACCAAGATTACAAGTTGCAAACACACATTTTACTCTCTACATATGAACAACCTTCCCAACATCTCTGAAATTTTAGTTAACACTTTTAACACCTTAATCAACCAGTTTGTAATTTTTGTCCCTAGGGTTATTGGATGTTTTATCATCATAGCAATTGGATATCTGGTTGCAAAAGGGGTGACAATCGTAATCAGAAAAGTGCTGAGTTCGATTGGATTTGACCGAATCGGAGACAAATTGAATGAAATTGGCTTAATTAAACAGCTTAAAACGGAAATCAGACTTAGTGACATTGTCGCAAAAGTTGTCTATTACTTTATTCTGTTAATCTTCCTGACGGCTGCAACTGAAACTTTGGGCGTGGATGCCATCACAAGTATGGTCCTATCGTTAGTTAATTTTATTCCAAAACTGATTGCCGCGGCAGTTATGCTTCAAATTGGAATTATGATTTCAGACGCTATAAAAGGCGCTGTCGTTGCAACATGTAAATCCTTCAATATTCCTTCTTCCAAGCTAATTGGAAATATTGCATTTGTCTTCTTTCTGATTATCACATTTATCAGTGCACTAGGACAAATCGGCATTGAAACTACCTTGCTTGAATCCAGCTTTATTCTTGTAATTGGCGGGGTAATACTATCTTTTTCATTGGGTTACGGTATCGCATCGAAAGATGTTTTGTCTAATATCATTTCTTCATTTTATAGTCGTAAGAATTACAAAGAAGGCCAGGTTATCAAGATTGATGACGTCAAAGGTGTCATTACCAAAATTGATAATACCACGGTAACCATTGTAAACGACACCACAACCACAATACTGCCATTACAGTTTTTTCAGACCCGGCAGGTTGAAATTTTTAATTAATACGTTAAATTTTTGAATGCGCATGAACTTCAAAACCACATTTCGCACACTAATTATTTGTTTATTATTTGTCACATTCAAAAGTGCTTTTGCACAGGATGATATCACAAAAAAGGTCGATCTTACGAATTCTTTGAGTGGATCGAGACTTAAAGTCAAGGGAGATACAACCTGGAAAAAGATAGAATTTGGAGTAAACGTTACACAAGGCTCTTTCAGCTCCAACTGGACGGGCGGTGGTGTAAGTTCAATCGCGCTCGGTGCTTTATTCAATGCACTTAGTGAAAAGAGAACGGGAAAACATTCGTGGAGAAATGATTTTCAATCTCAATACGGTATTGTCAAAAACAAATCTCAGGGAAGCCGCAAAAATCTTGACCGCATTTTTTTTGATACCAAATACAATTACGAGCTTACTAAGGAATGGAGTTTATTTGCAAATTTTAACCTTTTGTCGCAGTTCGCAAATGGGTATACTTATTCAACTTCACCGGATTCCGTAGGTGCCAAGAAAAAAGTTTCCGGACTATTTGCACCGGCCTACCTTACAGAAGCCATTGGTATTGAATACCGCCCTGCTCCTTACTTTTTTATAGATCTTGCTCCGGGAGCCGTTCGTCAAACAATTGTTTCAGACAAAAATTTGTATCTGAATATTCCTGAAAATTATGGTGTTAAAATTGGGAAACGATTCCATAATGAAGTGGGTATCGTGCAGTTGGTTGCCAATTTTGATAAGGAAGTAGTGAAGGATTTGAATCTTAAATTCAGATATCAATTGTTTACTGCCTACAACAAAAATCAGATCACGGATAAGAAAGAATTTAAGAATGATCACAGGCTGGATGCCATGGTGACGGCTAAAATCGCTAAATATTTCAATGTCAATTTAGGAGCAATAATAATATATAATAAATCGCAGGTTGATGACATTCAGTTTGCACAAGGGTTAAGTATTGGGTTTTTGTATACATTTTAATTAGATTTATCCCACATACATTTAACCTTAGACTATTATGCTACAGGAATTTAAAACGTTTATTGCTCAGGGCAATGTGCTCGATCTGGCTGTTGGAGTTGTTATTGGTGCAGCATTTGGCAAAATCACGACTTCATTGGTTGAAGACATTATCAACCCTATTCTGGGGATACTCATTGGGGGAGTTGATTTTACCCAGTTGAAAATTGTACTGAAAGAAGCAGTTGACAAAACACCGGAAGTTTCCATTAAATATGGTAATTTTCTTCAAACGCTTATCCAGTTCCTGATCATTGCCTGGGTTATTTTCCTGATCGTTAAAGTGGCAAATCGTTTAAGACTTTCAGAGAAAAAACCAGTCTGAAACTTTCCAAAAATATATATAATAGAAGGGGCATGATTTCATGCCCCTTTTTTTGTGAGAGTTTTTTGAAGAAAGCGTAAAAAAATCTTCCATGAAAGCGATTAATCTGCGTACTTTACTTCCTAGTTAAAATTCTAAAATATGTTGCAGAAAAAACTCGTCGTATTAGGTGGCGGAGAAAGCGGAATAGGGGCGGCAATACTTGGTAAATTAAAGGGATTCGAAGTTTTTTTGTCGGATCGCAGTCCAATCAGTGATAAATACCGTGAAGTGTTACTTCGCGAAAATATAAATTTTGAAGAAGGTTTTCATACAGAATCATTGATTCTGAAAGCCGATGAAGTGGTGAAAAGTCCGGGAATTCCCGACAAAGCACCTATCATTCAGGCATTAGCAGCCAAAGGGATTTCAATTATCTCAGAGATAGAATTTGCATCCCGTTATACAAAAGCAAAGCTGATTGCAATTACCGGAAGCAATGGAAAGACGACAACATCTTTACTTACTTATCATCTTCTACGCGAAGCAAATCTGAATGTCGGCCTTGCCGGAAATATCGGTGAAAGTTTTGCCTGGCAGGTAGCTGAAAAAAACTTTGATTATTATGTACTGGAAATCAGCAGTTTCCAATTAGATAATATCGTTGATTTTCATCCAAACATTTCAGTAATATTAAACATTACACCAGACCATCTCGATCGTTACAATTACGATTTTCAAAACTACGTCAATTCGAAATTTAATATCATTCAGAATCAGACAGCAGATGACGATTTTATTTATTTCTCGGATAGCGAAGTTATCATTTCGGAACTTCTGAAAAGAACGGTGCTGCCTAAAAAATGGGCTATCTCTTTAAAAGATACAATTACGGAAGGTGGATATCTGGCTAACCAGAAACTGGTTTCACAAAGAGAAGATGAACACTACGAACAGGATTTTTCAGAACTTCCAATAAAAGGTCCACACAATGCCGTTAATGCATTGGCAGCAATTCTTGTCGCACAGTCTGTTGGATTGAGTCATGAAGTAATAAAAAGCGGTTTACTGAGTTTTGTTAATGCGCCTCATCGTTTGGAGCAAGTGTTGGTTCTGGATGGTGTAACTTATGTGAATGATTCAAAAGCCACCAATGTGGATTCTGTTTTTTACGCTTTAGGAAGTTTTGAGCAGCCGATTGTGCTCATTGCGGGCGGTGTAGATAAAGGAAATGATTATAGCCAGATAGAAGAACTGGTAAGAAAGAAAGTGAAGGCATTGATTATTCTATCGCCTGATTATAAGAAATTAAAAGAATATTTTGGCGAAATTGTACCTGAAATCTATGTAACAGAAGACGTTCAGGATGCCGTAAATCAGGCTCAGAAATGGAGTGTTCCGGGAGATATTGTATTGCTTTCTCCTGCCTGCGCGAGCTTTGATTTATTCAAAAATTATGAAGACCGGGGCGAGAAATTCAAACAAGCCGTTAGGAACTTAACAAGCAAGTGACAGCAACATGGATGGTTTTCAAAAAGTAAGGGAAGAAACCCAGGCATGGTTTTCCAGGAATCTTAAAGGAGATCCCTGGATCTGGGGCATTTGTATTGGCATGCTGCTTTCTAGTATCGTTGTGGTTTATAGTGCGAGTGTAAAAGATGCATACAGCGTGAAACAGGGAAATACGGAATATTACCTTTTTAAACATACCGTATTATGCTTTCTTTCACTGCTGATCATGTTTTTTGTACATCGCATCCCCTACATAAAATTTGTGTATGTGACAAGAATGGCAGTATGGAGCTCTATTTTGCTGCTCATTTTTGCTATGTTTTTTGGACGATCTGTTAATGAAGCCTCACGCTGGATTGAAATACCGATAATCGGACAACGTTTCCAGCCATCAGAATGGGCAAAAGTGGCTTTGATCGCACATTTATCCCTTATTCTTGCAAGACATATCAAAGGCGGATGGAATACCAGAGAGCTATTTATGGAACCGTTGGCACTTGTCGGAGTAGTTTGCGGATTGATTTTTACGAGTAATGTATCAACCGCCTTCATGCTTGCCGGTATCTGCTTTTTATTAATGTTTGTTGGAAAGGTACCTATTCACTATTTGCTTTTTACGGCAATGGGACTGGTGTTTTTTGCCGGAGTTGCGATTTTGCTGAATTCTACACAAAGGTCTAACACCGCTCAAAACAGGATATCTTCTTTTTTAGATAAAGATGTGGTGGTTTACCAATCGCAGCAATCTTATATGGCCATGGCCCGAGGTGGACTTTATGGCGAAGGCGTTGCGAAAAGCCGGCAAAGAAGATTTTTACCAGAACCTCAAAAGGATTTTATTTTTGCGGTCGTAGTAGAAGAATACGGAACATTGGGCGGGACAGCGCTTATGATATTATATCTCATTTTATTATTCCGAGGACTAAAAGCCATTGAAGCAACCAAACGGCCTTTTGGCGGATTATTATCAGCCGGATTAACCTTTGTAGTCGTTAGTCAGGCTTTCTCTGCCATGGCGGTAACAGTTGGATTGGTACCAGTAACTGGTCAGACGCTACCGTTTTTTAGTCAGGGTGGAACGTCGCTGTTGTTTACCGGAGTTGCAATGGGCATGATCCTAAGCGTCAGCCGGGGAGAAAAAATGGATGAGCAAAAGATTTAACAATACTTATGTCAAAAAGAGTAATTATTAGTGGAGGCGGTACAGGCGGACATATTTATCCTGCCATAGCGATTGCCAATGCGCTGAAAGAAATTGAACCGGGTATTGAAATTCTCTTTGTTGGAGCACTTGGCAAAATGGAAATGGAGAAAGTGCCGCGTGCCGGATATAAAATTATTGGTTTGCCAATCGTAGGAATTAAGAGAGAAATCTCCCTGGATAATCTGGCTTTTCCCGTAAAGCTTACAAGTAGTTTGTGGAAAGCCAGATCAGTTATAAAAGATTTTAAACCGGATGTCGCCGTTGGTGTTGGTGGTTTTGCAAGCGGACCTTTATTAATGATCGCATCTTTACTTGGCATACCAACCCTTATACAAGAACAAAATTCCTACGCAGGAATAACAAATAAACTTTTGGCAAAAAGAGCCAGCAAAATCTGTGTGGCTTATCCCGGCATGGAAGCTTTTTTCCCAAAAGAAAAGATTAGAGTTTATGGAAATCCGGTGAGAAGCGATATTGTTGATGTCACTTCTAAAAGAAAAGAGGCGCTGGCCTATTTTGGATTTCAAGATGACCGGAAAACGCTTTTTGTGATGGGAGGAAGTTTGGGAGCGAAATCCATTAATGAAAGTTTAAATGCAGGTATTGGAGATCTGGTAAAAGCCGGATATCAGGTTTTGTGGCAAACAGGAAAAGGATTTATCCGTACTGCGCAGGAAACTGTTTCAACCTTAAAATCCGATGCTGCGAAAGTTTTTGAATTCATTTATGAAATGGATCTGGCTTATGCGGTTGCTGATGTTGTGGTTTCGCGTGCGGGGGCGTTGTCGGTTTCAGAACTATGTCTGGCGGTGAAACCAACAATTTTGATACCATTTCCTTTTGCATCGGAAGATCATCAAACTAAAAATGCGATGAATCTGGTGGAGCAGGACGCGGCTGTTTTTATCAAAGATTCAAGTGCGGCGGAGGAATTAATCCCAGGCGCATTGACTTTGTTGGGAGATGAAAAAAGGCAGAATGAACTGAAAACAAATATCAAAAAACTGGCTAAACCAACGGCTGCTTATGATATCGCGGCAGAAGTGCTGAAATTAATCAAGTAGCGTTCAAATTATTATAACAAAACATTATTTAGGCTTTTATGAATGAATGGAAATACATCTATTTTGTAGGAATTGGCGGAATTGGTATGAGTGCTTTGGCCAGATGGTTTAAGGCGAATTCGTTTCAGGTGGCGGGTTATGACAAAACTTTGACACCACTTGTACAAACGCTGATTTCTGAGGGTATTCCCGTTAATCTGGAAGATGAAATTGAAGCTATACCAGCAGAATTTATTGCCGATCCGTCAAAAACGCTGATTGTCTATACGCCGGCCGTTCCGGTTCAGCATAAGCAAATGAATTATTTCAGGCAGGAAAATTTTATGATACTGAAAAGATCACAGGTATTAGGTTTGCTGACAAAGAATTTAAGAACGGTAGGAGTGGCAGGAACGCACGGAAAGACGACAACATCTTCACTAGTCGCACATATTTTACGATATGCTGATGTAAATACGACTGCTTTTCTGGGAGGAATTACCCAGAATTATGGTACCAATTTGTTGCTTAATGCACCAACCGAAAATCTTAGTGAAGTGGTTTGTGTTGTGGAAGCTGATGAATTTGACCGTTCATTTTTAACACTTTTTCCTGAAATTGCTATTGTCACTTCTACGGATGCTGACCATCTTGATATCTACGGAAAACATGAAAATGTTCTGGAATCTTTCAGGGATTACGTCGGGCAGATTGATGAAGACGGGGCTTTGTTTATGAAAAAAGGACTTGATCTGGCTTCAAGTACAAAAGCAAAAGTTTTTACCTATTCATTGAAAGAAGGAGACTATCACGCAGATCGTATCCGGATCGAAAATGCAAGATTCGTTTTTGACGTCGTTCATCCCGGAGGTGTTATTGAAAACGTGGCAATGAAAATTCCGGGTTACCATAATATTGAAAATTCGCTTGCAGCCAGTGCCGTAGCTTTGTATTTGGGCGTTTCTTCTGAAAATATAAAAGGTGCGCTTGAAAGTTATAAAGGAGTAAAAAGGCGCTTTGAATATCAGGTTGAATTACCTTCAAAAGTTTACATCGACGATTACGCCCATCATCCGGCAGAAATCGAAGCATTTTTATCATCGGTAAAAGCACTATATCCGGGAAGGCATGTGACAGGAATTTTCCAGCCGCATTTATTCACCAGAACACGGGATTTTGCTGACGGTTTTGCGGCAAGTCTTTCGATGGTTGACAGATTGTTACTTTTGGAGATTTATCCGGCCAGAGAATTACCAATTGAAGGAGTAAATTCTGACATGTTATTGGATAAAATAACAATCGAAGATAAAAATTTGGTAAGCAAAAAAGATGTTTTAGACCTTTTACCGAAATTAAATACTGATATTGTAGTGACAATTGGTGCTGGTGATATTGACACCCTTGTGGAGCCAATTAAAATCCTTCTCCAAAACCCATTTAGTAATAATTAGTCACCGCGTTTTTAAAATTACTAAGATGTTACGTAAATTTGACTATTCTTGGCATTTGCTTAAACGTAGCTTGTGGCTTATTTTGCCTATTGCCGGAATCGGCATGGCGGAGAGTCGCCTTGGTAATCAGCGATGTAACAACATTATCATCACCGTTGATGGTGATTCTGGGATGCATTTTCTGGATAAAACAGATATTCAAATGCTGCTTACTGAGAATGGAGGAGACCCATTATTAGGTAGCAGATTGCGGGATGTTCATCTTTCGGACCTTGAAAACAGGGTGCGAAAGAATAAACTTGTAAAAAAATGTCAGGTTTTTCGTGACTTAAAGGGTAACATCGTCGTAGAAGTTGAGCAGGAAAAACCACTTGCAAGATGGATCAATACTTCCAAAAGTGGAGAGTGGCGAAATACCTCGGGATACTATATAAATGACGAAGGCGTTTTTTTTCCATTATCTGAAAGTTTCTCAGCCAGAACGCTGTTGGTTTCAGGTCCTTTTTTTACCAGTTCGAAAGAAATGAAGACGAAAAAGGGGGTAATGGTAATGGATTTGATTCGTTTTTTGAATACCAATGAATTTTGGAAAGCGCAGGTTGCAGAAATGTATGTGGATAAAGACGGAGAAGTCCTGTTAACCACAGTTTTAGGCGATCAGCGTGTGGAGTTAGGGATGGCAGAAGATTTTGAATCGAAATTCAGTAAACTTCGTATTTTTTATGATAATGTACTTAGCAAAGACTGGAGTAGATTTTCAAAAATTAGTGTTAAGTTTCAAAATCAAATAGTTTGTGAATAATAATTCACCATCAGCATGGCACAGGATAATATTGTAGTAGGAGTAGATATTGGAAGCACGAAAATTACCGTAGTAGCAGCACAGGGCACATCCACGGGATCTCGTTTTGACAATATTGAGATTTTGGGATTTAGTGAGGTTCTTGTGCCTGAAGGAGCCGTGATTAATGGTTCGGTTGAAAATATAATGCAGGTGGGAGACGCAATTCGTGAAGCATTGAACGAGGCGTCTTCACGTTCTGATTTGGATATAGGTGTTGTTAATGTAAGTTTCAGCGGATCGCACGTTAGAGTTTCTCCACAGAGTGACGGTGTGATACGACCCACTTCATCCACCGGTGATGAAGTTACCCAAAAAGATGTAGACCAGTTGGTTGATGATATGTACAGGGCAAAAACAGAAGCAAATTATGACGTGCTTCATGTTTTACCTATGGAATTTGTTGTTGACAGTTCTATGGGCGTTCGTCAGCCGGTGGGAAGAACAGGAATAAAATTGGGTGGACATTTTCTTATTGTTTCAGCAAATAATCAATCCATTCAAAGAACAAAAAAGAGTCTTCTTGAAGCAGATTCTCATTTGAAATTTGATAAAATGATCTACGCACCTCTTGCAACCAGCCTGGCTGTTTTGGATGAGGGCGAAATGAAAGCTGGTATTGCAATGGTTGATATCGGTGATCATACAACGGATCTTGTTATTTATTATGACGGTATTATTCGTCATATAGCATCATTCCCGGTTGCCGGCAGACATATCACAGCGGATTTGCGTACTGGCTGCGGAATTCAATTGGGCAATGCTGAAAAATTGAAAAAAGAACATGGCGTAGCGATTTCTGCAGACGTTCCGTTGAATATCGAAGTGCTGGTTAATTTCCTGGCAGGTCGTGCACCAAAACAGGTTTTGAAGAAAAATGTTGCATTAATTATTGAAGAAAGACTTAAGGAAATTGCAGCGATGGTTTATGCTGAAATCCTTAAATCCGGTTACGAAGAAAACCTTATTGGCGGAATCGTTCTGACTGGCGGAACGGCCAATATTCCTGAAATTGAAATTTTATTTGAAAAAGTAACCAATATGCCTGTTCGGGTTGGATTGCCCGAACGTCTGGCACATACTGCCAAAGCCGATGCTGTAAGCAATACCTCCTATTCCACTGCGATAGGATTAGCCTGGGCTGGTATTAAGTCAATTGATCCGCGCATAAAATCAATATGTAAACCTCCTGTACATCTAAGTGCCCCGTTAAGAGAAACCCCAACACAGACTAAACCAAAAGAATTGAAAAAAGTACCAAAAGATGACGGCTCGTTTTGGGACCGCATCATTGGTCGCAAGGATGACAGTATTGGAGACTATTGAAAGTAAAGGAAGAAATTGCACTAATATCAACAACAACCCCGGACTATGAATAAAAATTTGTTGCACTCTTTAGACCAGGACTACATTGTGAACGAAATCGTTAAGGAAACCAACGGAGTCATGTCCGAACCTGCTATCATCAAAGTGATAGGCGTTGGAGGCGGAGGAAGTAATGCCGTCAACTACATGTTTGAGAAAAAAATCAAAGATGTAGAGTTTGCTGTTTGTAATACCGACAGACAAGCATTGGCAAATAGCCCGGTACCCGTAAAGATTCAACTTGGTGCTACCTTAACCCAGGGACTGGGAGCAGGAACAGATGCAACAAAAGGAAAAGAAGCGGCACTTGAAACGATCGAAGAAATAAAAGCTTTGCTCGGAGGTTCTACGCAGATGGTTTTTATTACGGCTGGTATGGGTGGTGGAACCGGAACCGGGGCAGCTCCTGTGATTGCACAGTTGGCCAAGGAAATGGGCAAACTTACCGTAGCGGTTGTTACAGCGCCTTATACCTGGGAAGGACTTGACAAGAAAGAGCAAGCTCTGGAAGGTATTGAACAGCTGAAAGAATTTAGCGATACTGTACTGGTTGTATTGAACGATAAACTGGAAGAGCTTTACGAAGATATGACATTGACTCAGGCTTTTGCTGAGGCGGATGGAATACTTCTTAATGCTGTAAAAAGTATTTCCGAGATCATTACAACCAATGGAAATATAAATACGGATTTCAAGGACGTTGAAAAAGTTCTTAAAAATGCCGGACAATCTGTAATGGGTACGGCTGAGGCAACCGGTGTTGACCGTGCTCAGCTGGCTATTAAAGAAGCATTGGATTCACCTCTTCTGAATGATCGTGATATCCGTGGTGCAAAACGTATTCTTGTAACGCTTGCGACCAGCAAAAAGCGCGAAGCTACAATGAAAGAACAGCGCGAAATCTGGCGTTATGTACTTTCGCAGGTTGGCGGTGAAGCAAGAATGTTTAAACTGGGTACAATTACGGATGATTCTCTTGGAGATAAACTTCGTGTTACAATTGTAGCTGCAGGTTTTGACAGCGTTGAATCTCCGATTCCTGGTATTGAACTGAAAAATGGCTTTACAGGAAAAACGCAAACGCAGGAAGTTGTAGCAGAAATACCTTTTGTAGAAGAAACAGCTCCTGAAATGGTTCTTACCCAGGAATTGGAAGAAAATACAGCTACAAGTTCGATTGATTTTATGGTAGACCCTAATATCATTGCAATGGACAACAGAGCTTATACACATGTTTCGTATGTAGATCTGGAAGAAAGCAATGAATGGTCTAACGAAGAAACTGCAAAATTACAGGCCATGATCAAATCTTTCCAGGGAGGTTTGGTGAAATGGGGAGATCTTGAAGGACCGGCATATCGTCGCAGCCACATTGAATTGTGGAAACGACCTTCAATTCCTTCAAATGAAATGGAACAACATTGGTTAAAATAAAAAAGAGAGGAGCCATTAGGCTCCTTTTCTTTTTAAAACCGGATGATTTGTTCTGCCTGAATTTCAAGCAACTCTTTATATAATGGATTGGTTATTTCATTATCAACAAAATGGGATTGAATCTGGGCAAGTTTTACGCGAAGCGCAAGCGTGTTCATTCCCAGATAGCTGAAAATATCATTCATGTGGCTCAGCGCGACAATCGCCCCATGCATATTGGAAGATAAACCAACAAGTGCTGCTTTCTTATTGGTAAAACTGTTTGGATAAGGAAGACCGTCAATAAAAGCTTTTAAGACACCAGGATAGGAGCCGTTATATTCTGGTACAATAAAAATGAATTTTTCTGCTCCGTCAATATGGCTTTTTAATGTATTGAATGCGTCATTCTTTCCACTATTTCCATACAGTGCGGTGAAAGTAAAGTCATGGGGCAAATCAACCAGATCGAGAATTGTACTTGAAGTGTTGGACTGAGCGAGAAGTTTTTGATAATATTCTGCAACACGTCGTGACATGGAATTTGGCCGGTTGGTACCAACAATGATCACAATAGGGGAAATGGCTGACATACTTAAAATATACGAATGGAAATCGTTTGGTTAATTCGTTGTGGGTCTTGATAAATTGAATTAGGCAACAAGTTAAAACTATTTTTTGTTCGCAACGAATTATCAATAAACCGTGCCGGGACAAAGTGCTGAAGGCCAATACTCAATCACAGCTTGACGATACCAAACATTTATTAGTATATTTGACCCCTGATTTCATCATGAATGTTAGATAAAAGGTTTGTTTACAAGCTATAATCAAAGATATTAACCCACTAAAAAATATGTCCTGGTTTATTCGGAAAGAAAAAGGCATCAATACACCCACGGAAATGAAGCGCGAGGCTCCGGACGGGTTGTGGTATCAATGTCCAAATTGTAAGAAAATTACTGCTACAAGAGAGCATAAATTGAACGCTTACACTTGTCCGCATTGTAATTACCACGAAAAAGTGGGATCTGATATTTACTTCGAATTATTGTTCGACGATAATAAATATACTGAACTGGATGCTGATCTGACTTCTGGTGATCCTTTGCATTTTGTAGATACCAAAGCATATCCGGATCGTATCAAGGCAACCCAGCTGAAAACAGGATTGAAAGATGCTGTGCGTACGGGTCACGGAAAAATGAATGATGTGAAAATCGTAATTGCCTGTATGGATTTCAATTTCATCGGCGGTTCTATGGGTTCTGTGGTTGGAGAAAAAATCGCTCGTGCGATCAACTATTCTATCAAACACAAACAACCGTTTCTGATGATTTCAAAATCGGGTGGTGCGCGTATGATGGAAGCAGGATTTTCATTGATGCAAATGGCAAAGACCTCCGCAAGACTTGCTTTATTATCCGAAGCAAAAATCCCATACATATCCTTATTGACAGATCCAACAACAGGTGGCGTAACTGCTTCTTATGCGATGTTGGGAGATTTCAATATTTCTGAACCTGAAGCTTTGATTGGTTTTGCCGGTCCGCGTGTTATTCGTGAGACAATTGGTAAGGATCTTCCGAAAGGTTTCCAGAGTGCTGAATTTGTTTTGGAGCACGGTTTCCTTGATTTTATTGTTGACCGTAAAGATTTAAAAGACAAACTAAGCAGTCTGTTAACGATGCTGAAATAATATGCGTTTAATCTCCCATCCTGTCCTTTGTAACTACTATGTAACGTATCGCTGCAATGCGTCCTGTGGTTTCTGCGACATATGGGAGAAACCGTCGCCTTATATCACTGTTGAAAATCTTCGGGACAATATCCGGGATTTGAAACGGTTGGGAGTAAAGGTTATAGATTTTACAGGAGGAGAGCCATTGCTTCACCGTCAGCTTGATGTTTTACTTCGTGAGGCAAAAGAGCAGGGTATGATTACCACGGTAACGAGCAATGGTTTGCTTTATCCAAAATATGCGGAAAGATTAAAGGGCCTGGTTGACATGCTCCATTTTTCCCTGGATTCTCCTGATCGTGATGAACATGATAAATCACGAAACGTAAAATGTTTCGACAAAGTAATGGAGTCGATTCAGATTGCCAGGGAAATGGGAGAGCGGCCGGATATCATTTTCACCATTTTTGAAGATAATGTTGATCAGATAAAACGGATGTGGGAAGAGATTTGTCTGCCTAATGATCTGATCCTTATTTTAAATCCGGTTTTTGAATATAATGGTGTAGGAGGAAATCTTTCCGAGCAAACATTGAAAGAGCTGCTTTGGTGGGGGAAACAAAAAAATGTTTATCTCAATGAAGCATTTATTCAGTTAAGACTGGATGGAGGAAATCATGTGGATGATCCAATTTGTAAAGCTGCAAGTACCACAATTGTAATTTCTCCGGAAAATAAACTTGTTCTCCCCTGCTATCATTTAGGTCTGAAAGATTTTCCGATCGAAGGAAATCTCTACGATCTGTATCATTCCGACGAAGTTCAGAAATTAGTGGCACTGGAAGGAAAACTGCCGGCATGTGAAGGTTGTGCGATCAATTGTTATATGCAGCCATCTTTTGCTGTTGAGATGAACCGATATTGGTGGAAAGCTTTACCAAGTACGATCAAGTATAATCGTATCAAAGGTACCTGGAAGCAAATGCTAAAAATGTAGTTACAGACAATCCGTTTTTCTTCGCGTATCTGTAATTGAATTTATTTTCCAGCCGCTTTTTGTTTTGATCATGGTAAAAACATTTACGCCACAATGAGAAAATGTTTCGCCCCGGTAAAACTTATACGGAGCCCAGACAATGGCCATTGGTCCGTCCACTGAAATTTTTACATCGTAAATTCTTTCATCCCACTTTTCTGTATGCGGCTTTCCTACGGCGGCTACAAAGTCGTCCGTTTTGCTCACATGTGTCATTACAGAATCTTTCGCATTGGTTGAAACAGAAGTCAAAGTTGATTGTGGAATAAAAACACTTCTTACCACAGAAGAATCTCCTGATCTCATTCCGTCAAATAATTTATCTACCGAAGCTCTTACCGCAGCATCTTGCGACTGAGCCATCACGATTTGTTTCGAAAAAATTAAAATAATCACAAAAAGGAGAAATTTAAATCGATGCATGTTGCTCGTTATTTTCATTTGTTGGTATAGTTTTAGCAAAACCTCTAATTTTACAGACCTTTTTGTGTTAGGAATATAATATGTCAGAAAAATTAGTAAAAAAAGTCGATATCCGAAACAGACGTGCGTCGTTCGAATATTTTTTTCTTGAAGAGTTTACAGCAGGCTTGTCGCTGACAGGAACTGAAATAAAATCGATACGTCAGGGTAAGGTAAATCTTACAGATGCTTACTGTCTTTTTATGGATGGTGAATTGTACGTTCGCAGTATGCACATTTCTGTTTACACCGAAGGCACACACTGGAATCATGATCCTTTACGGGACCGGAAGCTTTTGCTTACAAAACGTGAAATGAGAAAATTAAGTGAAAACTTGAAAGATCAGGGGTTGACGATTGTTCCGGTTAAGCTCTTCACAACGGATCGTGGTTTTGCCAAATTGCATATCGCTTTGGCAAAAGGTAAAAAGCTTTATGACAAAAGAGATAGTATTAAGGAAAAAGATCTGAAACGTGAAAGTGATCGCTCAGACTATTAATTAATATAGTCTGAGAGTTAGCCATTTAATCAGTTGGCCGGAAATTTTCCGTATAATTAAATCTCAGGCGGTAAAGAGAAGTCTTTTTTAATAATAATTGAATTTTACGAAACGTTTTTTTAGGTAAATTTCCTATATTGTGGGAATTAATTGCCGTAAAGACTCATGGGTAAAGTTCTGGTTCTTAATCAAGATTACAGCGCACTTAGTGTTTGCACAGTGCCAAAGGCATTTCTCTTAGTTTATCTAAACAAAGCTGAATTGTTGGCTGAGTCCCCGACTCATTTTCTCCGGACTGTACGGGACCAATATCCAATGCCCATTGTTATTCGCCTGAATAGCTACATTCACCTTCCTTACCGCGGCGTTGTCATGACCCGCCATAATATTTTCAAAAGGGACGGAAATCGATGTCAGTATTGTGGAACGCACGATCATTTAACACTCGATCATGTCATGCCAAAATCAAGGGGAGGAAAAACGACCTGGGATAATTTAGCGACTGCCTGTAAACGATGCAATTCGAAAAAAGGCGATTACACACCGGAAGAAGCCGGAATGCACTTACGACAGCGTCCGTTCCGACCATCTTTCTTAATGTTCATCCGTGACTTCTCTGGATTCACAGATGCAGAATGGCTTCCATATCTTGGCGTAAAAGAACGAGCAGCTAACTGATTGACACTCCCCTACTTCGCCTTTTCAGGCATCTTATAATTTTTTTCTAAATCAAATCCTAGAGAACTGGATTTTTATTTAGAAAATTCCTACCTTTGCGTCCTCTTTTTAAATAACAAGTCAAACTAATTTTCAACTGCGTGGCTCGCCAGTTGATGTAATTGAGAGCTTTAATTCCTATTTATGTCTAAGGAAAAACAAACACAAGTATTGCCTGATTTCGATTGGGAAAAAGCAGAGGACAAAGGATTCGGTACAGGCTATTCAGCTGCTGACCGTACTCGTTTTGAAGAAATGTACGAAACAACAATTTCTCCTGTTCAGGAAAAAGAAGTTGTTAAAGGTGTGGTTGTAGGTATTACAGACCGCGAGGTGATTCTTAACATCGGTTTCAAATCTGATGGTATCGTTTCATTTAATGAATTCCGTGACTTGCCAGCTTTGAAAATTGGTGACGAAGTGGAAGTTTATGTAGAAAACCAGGAAGACGCACAAGGTCAGCTTGTTCTTTCACGTAAAAAAGCAAAAGTAATTACTGCATGGGATAACATCCAGAAATCGTTTGACGAGGATGTGGTTATCGATGCTAACGTGAAGAGAAGAACCAAAGGAGGTCTTATTGTAGATATATTTGGTATCGAAGCTTTCTTGCCAGGTTCACAAATCGACGTGAAACCAATTCGTGATTTCGACATTTTTGTTGGAAAACGTATGGAAGTGAAAGTTGTTAAGATTAACTACGCAAACGATAACGTTGTAGTTTCTCATAAAATCCTGATCGAAAAAGATCTTGAAGCACAACGTCAGCAAATCCTTAACAACCTTGAAAAAGGACAAGTTCTAGAAGGTGTTATTAAGAACATGACTAACTTCGGTGTGTTCATCGATCTTGGTGGTGTTGACGGTTTGTTGCACATTACAGATATTTCCTGGGGTCGTATCAACCACCCGTCAGATCTTTTGGCACTTGACCAGAAGCTTAACGTTGTGGTTCTTGATTTTGACGAAGAGAAAAAACGTATCTCTCTTGGCTTGAAACAACTTCAGTCTCACCCATGGGATTCGTTGTCAGAAGATATCCAGGTTGGATCAAAAGTAACAGGACGTATCGTTAACGTTGCTGATTACGGCGCTTTCCTTGAAATCAAACCAGGTGTTGAAGGTTTGATCCACGTATCTGAAATGTCATGGTCTCAGCACCTGCGCAATCCTCAGGAGTTTATGAATGTAAACGACGAGATCAACGCAGTTGTATTGACACTTGACCGTCAGGAACGCAAAATGTCTCTTGGTATCAAACAACTTACCGAAGATCCTTGGACTCAAGGTTCATTGAAAGATAAGTATGCAATTGGTACTCGTCATAAAGGTGTAGTACGTAACCTTACTAACTTCGGTTTGTTTATCGAACTTGAAGAAGGTATCGACGGACTAGTTCACGTTTCTGACTTATCATGGACTAAGAAAATTAAACATCCTTCGGATTTCGTAAAAGTTAATGACGAACTTGAAGTTGTGGTTCTTGAGCTTGACGCTGAAAACCGTCGTTTGGCACTAGGTCACAAACAACTTGAAGAAAATCCATGGGATACTTTTGAAACAATCTTCGCTGTTGGATCTGTTCACCGTTCTACAATCGTAGCAAAAGGAGACAAATTCGCAACTTTGGAATTGCCATACGGTATCGAAGGAATCGCTGCGGTGAAAAACCTTACAAAAGAAGATGGTTCAGTTGCTGAAGTTGGAGAAAGCTTAGACTTCACTGTTCTTGAGTTCTTGAAAGACGAAAAGAAAATCGTTCTTACTCACTCAAAAGTGAAACCTTCTGTTGCTCCTGCTGTTGAAGAGAAAAAAGAAGAAAAGGCTCCTAAACCTGCTGCAACTCAGGCTAAGAACACAACTTCTAACACAGATAGCGCTGCCAAAGAAGGAGAGAAATCTACCTTTGGTGACCTAAGTGTACTTTCTGCTTTGAAGGAACAATTTGAAGAAACTGAAAGAAAAGGAAAAAAAGTAGCGAAAAAAGACGACGAAACTGAGGAGTAGTCGATTTTTTTAATACTTTTGCACCCGGGTTAGCAGTAAGCGGGTAATCTCTTCTGCTAACCCGATATGGTTCCGTGGCCGAGTGGCTAGGCAGAGGTCTGCAAAACCTTTTACAGCGGTTCGAATCCGCTCGGAACCTCGTCATAAATATCTTGAGAAAATACCATTTGAAAAGGCTGTTTTTTAGCTTTCTTTCAAATGGTATTTTTTTGCTAAAACATTGAAAGTCAATGGCTACCAACGACTTGCGTTATTTGGGTAAGAATATTCAAATTAGAAGAATTATAAATAAGTGAGTACTTTAAAATATCCCTCAAATACTTTTGTGGATAAAAAATCGTACACTAGATTTGTCTGTTGAAGTATTATGAATAGTTGATTATGAATATACCATTCCGAGAAGACTCTAAGTTTTGTTCCTTCTTTCCCAGCTCAAAATCGTTTCTGGCTATTATTGTAGCTATTCTCTTAAGTACCTGTAGCTTAACTTGGGCACAGGATAGTACGGCTGCTGCCGGTGCTGCCCCTGCGGGAGCTGCTGGTGGCGGAGATGCTGCCAAGGGTGAAACGTTATTTAAAAACAACTGTGCTCAATGCCACGCACCTACTGACGAAAGAGTTGTAGGTCCTGGTTTGAAAGGTGCAACTACTCGTAACAACATACAATGGATTACGAAATGGGTACACAATTCACAAGCGGTTATCGCCTCAGGTGATCCGTACGCAGTAAAACTTTACAACGAATACAGCAAAGCTCAGATGACAGCTTTCCCGAACTTGTCGGAAGATGACATCAAAGGCATTTTTGCTTATGTTGATAAAGCGGGTGCCGCTCCGGCTCCTGCCGCCGCTGGTGCTGGTGGAGCCGCTCCTGCTGCGGGCGCTGCACAAACAAGCGGACCTTCTGATCTTTTCATGATTGTTCTTGTGGCTTTGGTAGTTGTAATGCTCTTGGTATTAGGGGTTTTACTGGTCATTGTTACAATTCTTTCGAAAGCCGTTACTGGTGGAGATGCGGAAACTGCTGCAAAAGGAGACTTTATGTCCCGCCTTGGTAATTCTCTAAAAGGAATCGCCGGTGACCCTGCCATTCGTTCTGCGACCATCTGGATTTTCATTCTTCTGGTTATGAAAGTAACAATTGATGGAGCGTATAGTGTTGGTGTTCAGCAGGGATATGCGCCTAAGCAGCCAATTTCATTCTCGCACAAACTTCACGCAGGCGAATATAAAATAGACTGTAACTATTGCCATACAGGTGTGAACAGAGGTAAATCTGCACATATTCCTTCTGCGAATATTTGTATGAACTGTCACGGTGTAATTAAAAAGGAATCACCTGAAATTCAGAAAATATACACTTCAATAGAAAACAATACTCCTATTGAATGGGTACGTGTACATAACCTTCCTGATCTTGCTTATTTCAATCACTCTCAGCACGTTAATGTTGCCGGATTGGAATGTGAAAATTGCCATGGAGATATTGCTAAAATGGAAGTTATCCAACAGCGTTCTTCATTAACAATGGGTTGGTGTATTGATTGTCACCGTAAAACTGACGTAAATACTAAGGATAACAAGTATTACGACAAATTGGTACAATTACACGCATCGGATAGTAAAGAAGCTTTAAAAGTAGCTGATATCGGTGGTCTTGAATGTTCTAAGTGCCATTACTAATCACTGCAAATAGATACTAGAATACAACTCATTGTATTAACAGTTTTATGGAAAATACTAATAAAAGATATTGGAGAGGGCTTGAAGAGCTGCGTAATGACGAAAAATTCATTAAAGACGCAGGTTCAGAGTTTTCTAATGCACCAACAGAGAGTCAATATGAAAGTCTGGTTGACGGAGCAGGTACTCACCGTCGCGATTTCTTAAAAGTTTTAGGTTTTGGTATGGCGGCTGTTTCATTAGCTGCTTGCGAAACGCCTGTTAAAAAAGCAATTCCTTACGTTAACAAGCCTGAGGGAGAATTTCCAACAATTGCGAACTGGTACGCATCTACTTATGCAGAAGGTGGTGACTATGCAAGTATTCTTGTAAAAACACGTGAAGGCCGGCCAATTAAAATTGAGCCAAATACACTTTCAGGTGTTACAAAAGGTGTTAGTTCAAGAGCACATGCTTCTTTACTTGGACTTTATGATAACGAAAAATTAAGAGGTCCTAAAAAAGGTGAAGATTTAAAAGTTACCTGGGATGCTGTTGATAAAGATATAACAAGTCAGCTTTCTTCGATTGCTGCAAAGGGAGGAGCAATTCGTATTGTTTCTTCAACATTATTAAGTCCTTCTACGAAATCGGTTATTGCTGATTTTACAACAAAATATCCAACAACACGTCATATTACTTATGACGCAAACAGTTCTTCTGCGATCGTAAAAGGTAACGAGCTTTCTTTTGGAAAAGCTGTGATACCATCTTACGCTTTCGACAAGGCGAAAGTAATTGTGGCTGTTGACGCTGACTTTTTGGGAGCATGGATTTCACCGGATGATTTCTCTCGCCAATATGCTGAGACACGCAAGTTGAGCAGTGCAAAAGACGGTAAAAAAGATATGTCCCGCCATTACCAGTTTGAATCTGTTCTTTCAATGACAGGTTCAAATGCAGATTATCGCTCGGCTGTAAAACCATCTCAGCTGGGTTTGGTTGTTACTTCGCTTTACAATAAAGTTGCAGCTAAGTTAGGTGGAAAATCCATTTCTGCACCTGCTGTTGAAGCAGCACATCTTGACAAAGCTGCCGCTGATCTTGTAGCAGCAAAAGGAAGTGCACTGGTAGTTTCTGGTATCAATGACCCTTCTGTTCAGGTTGTTGTAAATGCATTAAACAGTCTGCTTGGAAGCTACGGGTCAACAATTGATTTGGATACTCCGGTTAATTTCCGTCAGGGAAATGACATCGCGATGAACGAATTCGTTGATGAAGTTAAAGGTGGAAAAGTAGAAGCAGTAATTTTCTACGCAGCTAATCCGGTTTATGATCACCCACGTGGTTCTGAGCTAGCAACTGCAATTCCAAAAGTAGCTTTAAGTATTTCATTCAATGACCGTGCAGACGAAACTGCTTCATTAGTGAAATTTATTACTCCGGCACCTCATTACCTTGAATCATGGAATGATGCTGAACCCAAAGCAGGTTTTTACAGCTTGACACAGCCTACAATCAGTTTGATTTTCAGCACACGTCAGGCACAGGCAAGTTTGTTGAAATGGGCGGGTCAGCCATCTGACTATCATGAATACGTAAAAGCTTACTGGAGAAAAAATATATATACACAGGGCGGTACAGATAGTTTTGAAAAATTCTGGGTACAATCTCTGCATGATGGTTTCTTCAAAACCAACCGTACCGCATCCTCCGCAGGAGTAACTTTCGCAGGAAATGTTGACGAAGCAGCATCAGCAATCGGAAAAAAATATAAAGCATCTTCAACAGGAATTGAACTGGCGTTGTATGAAAACGTCGGTGTAGGCACCGGATTCGCAGCCAACAATCCATGGTTGCAGGAATTACCGGATCCTGTTACAAAAGCTACATGGGATAACCACGCAAGCATCTCTCAAAAAACTGCCAAAGAACTTGGTTTTGCTCAGGGTGATGTTGTAAAAGTTGACTTAAAAGGAAAATCTGTTGAAGTTCCTGTTATCATTCAGCCAGGTCAGGCTAATGGAACTGTTGCAATCACAATCGGTTACGGTCGTGAGAAAGCAGGAAAATCAGCAAATGGCGTGGGTAAGAATGTTTACCCGTTAGCTTCATTCTCAGCAGGATATTTGACTTTTGCACCAGGTGAAGTTACTGTTTCTAAAACAGGAGAAACCCGTGAAATCGCTCAAACGCAAACACATAATACTGTAATGGGCCGTAAGTCGGTTCTTCAGGAAACTGTATTAGCGCATTTCCAAAAAGATCCTCTTGCCGGACGTTTTATTCCAAAAATTGAAACATCAGAAGGAGCAGTAGATGCTACGGATCTTTCTCTTTGGAACGGACACAAATATCCAAATCACTCATGGGGTATGGTCATTGACCTTAACACATGTTTCGGTTGCGGATCTTGTGTGATCAGCTGCCAGTCTGAAAATAATATTCCGGTCGTAGGACGTCAGGAAGTTATTAACAGCCGCGAAATGCACTGGTTGCGTATTGACCGTTATTATAGCAGTGATGCAGAAGTAGGTGATTATACAGCCATGGAAGTTGCTTCGGAAAATCCGGAAGTTACATTCCAGCCTATGTTGTGTCAGCATTGCAACAATGCGCCTTGCGAAACGGTTTGTCCGGTTTTGGCAACAACCCATAGTTCGGAAGGTTTAAACCAGATGACTTATAACCGTTGTGTAGGTACTCGTTATTGTGCAAATAACTGCCCTTATAAAGTACGTCGTTTCAACTGGTTCAAATATTTTGACAACGATAACTTCGATTACCACTTCAATAACGATCTTGGTAAGATGGTTATCAACCCTGAGGTTACAGTACGTTCACGTGGTGTAATTGAAAAATGTTCAATGTGTGTTCATAAAATTCAGGAAGGTAAGCTAACAGCCAAGAAAGAAAGAAGACGCGTAGTTGACGGAGAAATTAACGTTGCTTGTGCTTCATCTTGTCCAACAGACGCGATTACTTTCGGTGACATGAACGATCCGGAAAGCAGAATTTCGAAGATTCTTGAAGTTGAAAGAGAAGGTCGTGCTTTCCACATGCTGGAAGAAATTAACGTACGTCCTCAGATTTCATATCTAACAAAAGTGAGAAATAAGGATGCAGCAGCTGTGAAGGAAGAAGCTAAAAAAGAACACGCCTAAGCAGTTGAAAGTTTTGTATTTGTTTGAAGATTAAATCATTATAAATTACAGTAGTATGCATGTTACTTCACCCGTAAGAGAGCCCCTTATTCAAGGCGGGAAAACGTATGCAGACGTAACGGAAGATATCTGCCGACATGTCGAAGGAAAACCTACAAAGGAATGGAAAATTGCTTTCGGGATTTCACTAGTCGTTTTGGCATATGGATCTTGTTGTCTTGCATGGACCTGGTGGGAAGGTCTGGGCGTGTGGGGATTAAATAAAACCGTAGGTTGGGCATGGGATATCACTAACTTCGTTTGGTGGGTTGGTATCGGTCACGCGGGTACATTGATCTCCGCGATTCTTTTACTCTTCCGTCAGAAATGGAGAACATCCATTAACCGTGCGGCAGAAGCGATGACAATTTTCGCTGTAATTTGTGCTGCATCATTTATCCTGATGCACATGGGTCGTCCATGGATGGCATATTGGGCTTTACCGTTACCTAACGCATTTGGTTCTCTTTGGGTAAACTTCAACTCTCCTTTGGTTTGGGACGTTTTCGCGATCAGTACATATTTCTCTGTATCACTTGTTTTCTGGTATATTGGTCTTATCCCTGATTTAGCTACAATTCGTGACCGTGCAACTAGTAAAGTTTCCCGCTTCATGTATGGAACTTTCGCAATGGGATGGGACGGATCAGCAAAAACATGGTCTCGTTACGAATATATTAGCTTAATTCTTGCGGGTTTATCAACTCCACTTGTACTTTCGGTACACACGATTGTAAGTATGGACTTTGCTACCTCGGTAATTCCGGGATGGCACACAACAATTTTCCCTCCTTACTTCGTTGCGGGTGCGATTTTCTCGGGATTTGCGATGGTGCAAAACCTTATGTTGATCACACGTGTGGTTTACAAACTGGAAGATTACATTACGCTTGAACACATCGAAACCATGAATAAGGTAATTACCTTGACTGGTTCGGTTGTTGGGGTTGCTTATATCACTGAATTCTTTATTGCCTGGTACTCAGGAGTTGAATACGAAAGTTATGCATTTATCAACCGTGCTACCGGACCTTATTGGTGGGCATACTGGGCGATGATGACTTGTAACGTAATCTCTCCACAGTTGTTCTGGTCAAGAAAACTTCGTCGCAGCATTACATTTACATTCTTTATATCTGTTATTGTAAACATTGGTATGTGGTTCGAACGTTTTGTAATCATTGTTACATCACTTCACCGTGACTACATTCCTTCGAGCTGGGCAATGTTCTCCCCTACCCGTTTTGATATTGGGGATTATATTTTCTCTTTCGGATTGTTCTTTACGCTGTTCCTGCTTTTCTCTAAATACCTACCTGTTGTAAACATGGCGGAAGTTAAAGCGGTAATCAGATCTACTTCTGCAAATTTGCCTAAGAAAATTGCAGGTGTTGCAAAAGTGAGACAACGCGAAGCGGCTGCTCCGTTATTTAACAAGGATATAGAATAAGTAATCGCTGAAGCGAAAGAATAATATTTAACATTAGTATAAATATGGCAGAATTATCTGGTAAATATTTAGTTGGAGTCTACGACGATGACGATACTGTACTGCATGCAGTACCAAAACTCAGAAAGGCTGGAGTAAAAATACAGGAAGTGTACTCACCTTTTCCTATTCACGGATTGGACGATGCACTTGGACATCCACGTACAAGAATCGGGATTGCAGCATTTATGTTTGGGGTAACCGGATGTTGTGTTGCGTTAACTCTGATGATCTGGACAATGGGTATCGACTGGCCAATGATTGTAGGTGGTAAAGATTCAATTTCTTTGCCTAACTATATTCCTATCACATTTGAGTTGACTGTGCTTTTCACAGCATTTGGTATGGTTATCACATTTTTTATCTCGAATGGACTAGGGCCTGGTACGCATTTCCATGAAAGATTTGATGTTCGTGCTACCGACAACAAATTCGTGATGGCAATTAACTTGGGTAGAAATTCAATGAGTGAAGATGAGATTTCCCGTGCACTAAGAGATAGCGGTGCAGAAGAGGTTAACATCAAACAATTTTAATGTGCTTGGATCGATGAAATTGAAAAGTTTATATAGATATTCACTAGCTCTGGCTGTTATTTTAACTGCTGCATTCAGTTGTACGCGTGATCCTAATAATCCAGGCAAGCAATATGCACCGAATATGTACCTGCCTGTTGGATATGAACCATACAGACAGGAAAAGGCAAATCCTATTAACCCGATGGGTTTAACAATGCGCTTGCCGGTTGAAGGAACAGTAGCCCGTCGTAACTATAAAACGTCGTTTGGCGGCGGGGATTCAGCGAAAGTTGATCTTATGGTTTACAACATTCCAGCAGACAGTATTTCTATTTCAGAAAGAGTATTGAAAAATCCTGTTCCTCTTAATGAAAACACGCTTGCAGAAGGTAAGGTTTTGTTTGAGAGATATTGCCAGCATTGCCACGGTGCAACCGGAGCAGGTGATGGAAAAGTTGGAGCTGTTTACAAAGGGGTTCCTAATTATGCGAGCGATGCATACAAAAACCTGAATGAAGGACATATTTTCCATGTAATTACATACGGTAAAGCACGGATGTGGCCTCATGGTTCGCAAATTAATCCTGAGGAGCGTTGGAAAATTGTACACTACGTACAAAAGCTGCAAAAAGGAGCATAATTTATTTTTGATAACTGAGAAATAATATTTGAATAATGGCATCAGCACATTCGATTCCTTCTATTGAAGAACGGTTTGAATTCACATCGGGAGCTAAAAGAAACCTTATTATTGGAGGAGCTGTTGGAGCTGCTCTGGTTGTAGTAGGGATTTATCTGGCAGCTAACGGCGGAGGACATCATGAAGTAGAAGCAGCACACGGAGCTGTAAATGCTATAACCGGACATGCTGCGGCAGCTGGTCATGAAGCGGCGGGTCATGCTGCTCCGGAAGAGCATCACGTTAGCTGGCTAACACGTATCTGGGCGAACCTTTGGGTGAATGCAGTATATTTTACCGGAATATCTGTGGTTGGAATGTTTTTCATTTCCTATAACTACCTTGCACAAGCAGGATGGTCAGCAGTATTTAAAAGAGTACCTGAAGCGATGCCGGCATTTTTACCAATAACCGGTATTATAATGCTTTTGGTATTTATCTTCGGAGGTCATGACTTATTCCACTGGACACATAGTGAAGTTTATGAAGTAGGTGGACCAGAATATGATGAAGTTTTAGCGGGAAAACATGGATATCTTAATACTCCCTTTTTCGTAGGAAGACTAGTATTTTACTTCGTGGCATGGTATTTCATGTGGAGAAAAATACGTCAGTTTTCTTTGGAAGAAGATCAAATCGGAGGTACTGAGTTATATGATAAATCAATACGTTTAGGAACAGCATTTCTTGTAATATTTGGAGTAACTTCTTCAACATCTGCATGGGATTTTGTAATGTCAATCGATCCTCACTGGTTTAGTACTATGTTTGGATGGTATACACTTGCGAGCTGGCACGTGGCTGGATTGGCAGTGATTACTTTGACTGTGGTAATGTTAAGAGAAAGAGGATATTTGAAAGCAGTAAATTCAAGTCACCTTAGGGATTTGGGTAAATTCGTTTTCGCATTCAGTATTTTCTGGACATATGTATGGTTTGCCCAATTCCTTTTAATCTATTATGCCAACCAGCCAGAGGAAATTATTTATTTCATCGAGAGATTCAGAGGACATGGAAGTATTTTCAAAGCTCCTTTCTTTATAACTTTGTTCCTTAATTTCTTCTTACCATTCCTGGTTTTGATGACAAGAGACGCGAAGTTTACGCATTCGATTCTAAAAGTGGCTTGCTGGAGTGTAATTATCGGCCATTATATGGATTTTTACACGAACATTATGCCTGGTAGTGCTGGGGATACGGCGGGATTTGGACCGTTGGAATGGGGATTTTTCATTGTCTTCATTTGTGGATTTGTTTGGTCGATGGCGACTCAATTGGAAAAGGCAAATTTGATTCCAAAGCACCATCCAATGTTGGAAGAATCATTGCATCACGATATCGCCTAATTTGCTTAACCTGTTATTATCATGTATTTTATCATTGCAATAGTTGCCTTAGTTTTTGTGGTTCTCACAGGTATTGTGATTTCCAGGCTGCAAGGCGTTCTCTCAAGTGTTAAGAAGCCGGAATCGGCTGATGCTGTACCGGAAGGTAATGGCTGGAATGGAGCGATGTTTATTGTAATTCTTGTTGCAGCTGCCATCGGAATTACATGGTCTTACCTGCATGCAAGAGAGCACTTCTTGCCGGTTGCATCATCTGTACACGGAAGAAGAACAGATGATCTGTTTTGGTTCTCAATGGGAATCCTTACAATCCCGTTCGCATTTGTAAACTTTTTAATTTTCTTTTTTGCCTGGAAATACCAGTATAAAAAAGGTAATAAGGCTTCTTTTTACCCGGACAACCACAAGTTAGAATTGATCTGGACTATTATTCCGGCAATTGTAATGGCTATGTTGGTTTTTACAGGTTGGAAGGCTTGGTCTGATATTACATCTGATGCTCCTGCTGATGCAGAAGTTATTGAAATTACCGGAAAGCAGTTTAACTGGATTGTTCGTTACGGTGGTGTGAATGACAACAAACTTGGTAACTACAATTATAAGTTGATTGATGCTCAAAATGAAGTTGGTATAGATTTATCAGATGAGAATTCATTCGATGATTTCTTGAATCCTACTGAAATGCACATTCCTGTTAACAGACCAGTTCTTTTGAAAATTCGTGCACGTGATGTTTTGCATAGTGTATTTATCCCTCACATGCGTGTGAAAATGGATGCGGTTCCTGGTATGCCGACCAAATTCTGGTTTGTGCCGGACAAAACGACAGCGCAGATGCGTGCTGATTTAAACGATCCGAATTTCAAATATGAGATAGCATGTACTGAAGTTTGTGGACAAGGTCATTTTTCTATGAAGATTAACCTGGTTGTTGAAGACGAAGCTTCTTATAAAAAATGGTGTGCTGAACAAACTACGTTTCTTCAGACTTACCCGGAATATCTTGCGAAAGTACCTGACAACTTGAAAGCTAAGGCAATGAAAGGTTTGCCGGCTGAAACAACAACTCCGGCTGACACTGCTAAAACAGCTTCTGCGGGCGGTGGAATTGGAACAAGTGCAGCACTTCGCTAATTTTATTAATTTAAATACAAAACAGGCATATGTCAGCTATTGAAGGAATGGAAGCCGCTGTACACCACGAGGAACATGCGCACCATCACGAGGCACAAAGCTTTTGGCAGAAATACGTATTTTCTGAGGATCACAAGGTTATAGCAAAGCAATACCTTATTACTGGTATCCTTTGGGCGGTAATCGGGATTTCTATGTCCGTTATCTTCCGTATACAACTTGGACTACCTGATTCTAATTTGTCATGGTTGAAACCATTATTTGGAAACTGGATTAGCGAAACAGGTAAACTGGATCCTAATTTTTACCTTGCTTTGGTAACAATGCACGGTACCATCATGGTATTCTTCGTACTTACAGCAGGTTTAAGTGGTACTTTTAGTAACTTCCTTATTCCTCTGCAAATTGGTGCACGAGATATGGCATCAGGATTTATGAACATGTTATCGTACTGGTTCTTCTTCCTTGCCAGCGTTATTATGTTCGCATCCTTATTCTTGCAAACTGGTCCTGCTGCGGGTGGATGGGTTATTTATCCTCCCTTAAGTGCATTGCCACAAGCGCATCAGGGCTCAGGAATGGGTATGACGCTTTGGCTGATTAGTATGGCATTTTTCATTGTGTCACAGCTTTTAGGAGGTATCAATTACATCACTACGGTAATTAACTTGCGTACACGTGGTATGTCGTTTGACCGTCTTCCTCTGACAATCTGGTCTTTCCTTATTACGGCAATTTTGGGTCTTATATCCTTCCCGGTATTGTTCTCGTCAGTATTGTTATTGATTTTTGACCGTCACTTCGGAACGAGTTTCTATCTTTCTGAAATCTATATCAATGGTGAAGCACTTCCAAATGTTGGTGGTAGTCCGATCCTTTTCCAACATTTATTCTGGTTCCTTGGTCACCCAGAAGTATATATTGTACTTCTTCCAGGTCTTGGTATTACATCTGAAGTTATCGCAACAAATTCACGTAAACCAATCTTTGGTTACCGTGCGATGATTGCTTCTATGTTAGGTATTGCGTTTCTTGCCTTTATTGTGTGGGCTCACCATATGTTTGTAACAGGTATGAATCCATTCCTTGGATCTGTATTTATGTTCCTGACTCTTATCATTGCGGTTCCTTCGGCAGTAAAAGGATTTAATTACATCACTACTTTGTGGAAAGGTAATATCGTATTTACGCCGGGTATGCTGTTTGCAATTGGTATGGTTTCCTTGTTTGTATCGGGTGGTTTGACAGGAATTATCCTTGGAAACAGTGCACTTGATATTCAGCTTCACGATACTTATTTCGTTGTAGCTCACTTTCACCTTGTAATGGGTGCAGCATCTGCTTTTGGTTTATTTGCCGGAGTTTATCACTGGTTCCCTAAAATGTTTGGTAAAATGATGAACAGAACGTTGGGTCAGATTCACTTCTGGTTTACGTTTGTAGGAATCTACTTAGTATTTATCCCAATGCATTATGTGGGTATTGCAGGTTTCCCACGTCGTTATTACCAATTCACAAGTTACGATTTCACGCACAAGTTTATGGACATGAACATGTTCATCACAGTTGCTGCGATTTTGTCATTCCTTGCTCAGTTCATATTCTTGTATAACTTCTTCAGCAGCATTTTCAAAGGCAAAACTGCTCCTCAAAATCCATGGAGATCTAATACATTGGAATGGACTACCCCAATTGTACCAGGTCATGGTAACTGGGAAGGTGAAATACCAGCAGTATACCGTTGGTCATACGATTATAGCAAACCAGGTGCAACAGAGGATTTTATACCTCAAAATATTCCTTATTCTCAAACGTTGGAATCTAATTTCCCTCATGAGAATGAATTGATTGCAACCGAGAAAGAGATAGCGGCTCAAAATTTTAATGACCAGTTCAACCAAGCTCATTGATTCACGTGTTAACCGTCGTTTCCGGCGGTTAACATTGAATACTGTTATTGTCCTCTATTTCCTGATTATGGTTGGCGGGGTAGTAAGAAGTACCGGAGCTGGTATGGGATGTCCTGATTGGCCTAAATGCTTTGGTAGCTGGATTCCTCCAACGGAGGCCTCACAGCTACCATTAAATTATAAGGAGATTTACGGAGCTAAATTAAAAGGTGAAGTAATTTTCAATCCGGTTAAGACTTGGATCGAATATGTAAATAGGCTTTGTGGAGCGGCAACGGGAGTTTTGATTTTTATTACGCTTCTGGCTTCAACGCCATATTTGAAATCAAATAGAAAAAGCTTTTTTAGATATAGTCTGTTAGCTTTTCTTTTGGTAGGATTTCAGGGTTGGTTAGGATCAAAAGTCGTTTCTTCCGAATTACATCCTGTAATGATTACGTTACATATGCTTTTGGCAATCGTTATCGTATTCATTTTAATCTATCTGTTTATAAGATCATCTTATTCCGCAGAAAAGGATGGAAAGGAAATTAAAAATAAAAGTGTTATTGATAAAATAACGATTTTAGTACTCTCGCTGTCTTTAATTCAGATTTTATTAGGAACGCAGGTTCGTGAGACAATGGATGAAGTAATTCGTTCATTGGGATATTCTGAAAGAGCGGAGTGGATTGCAGCATTGGGAATACCTTTTTACGTTCACAGGTCCTTTTCAATACTGGTACTTGTTTCAAATGTGTTCTGGATAAATAAAATCAATCATTCGATTGAAGGAGAATCCAGGATCAAACAAATGGGAAAAGGTTGTCTGGCTATTTTAGGACTGGAAATATTGACTGGTATTGTGATGGCTTACTTTGGAGTACCACCTTTTGCGCAGCCAGTCCATTTGACGTTAGCGATAATCATGATTGGTTTGCAATTTATGATGTGGTTATTGATGAATGCGAATCAGCTGTCATGGAGTAATGACATTGTTAAATTGAGTAAGGATTTAGTGTAGTTGGAAATGAGTAAAATAATGACATCAGCACAAGAAAATTTAGATTTAAAAGTCGGAGATAAAGTAAAAGCTTTGTTTGAATTACTGAAATTCAGACTTGCATTTTTAATCGCTTTTTCCGGTGCGATGGGTTATAGCTTAGGAGCCAGCAGTGTCAGCTGGATTAAAATCGTTCTTTTCTGTATTGCTTCAATTGGAATTACAGGTGCTGCTAATATCATCAACCAGATACTTGAAATAGATCTGGATAAAATGATGAAGAGAACAGAAAATCGTCCTTTACCAAGTGGCAGAGTGACTATTGAACAAGCTATTATCTGGGCTGTATTTCTTGGAGTTTCATCGCTTTTTATTTTCGTTGTTTACTTCAATTTGATTAGTGCTCTTCTCGCTTTATTATCGCTTGTTTTATACGGATTTGTCTATACTCCTTTGAAACGCGTCGGTCCGATTGCCGTTTTTGTAGGAGCTTTTCCGGGAGCATTTCCGCCAATGATTGGATGGGTAGCAGCTACGAATCATTTCGGTCTTGAACCAGGGATTTTATTTGCAATTCAATTTTTCTGGCAGTTCCCGCATTTTTGGGCGATTGCCTGGGTTTTGGATGACGATTACAAACGTGCAGGTTTTAAATTATTACCAGCAAATGGTTTGAAAGATGCAGATACAACGATGCAAATCATGATTTACACGTTATTTTTGCTTCCGATAGGTTGGTTACCTTATCAATTAGGTATGACAGGCATCAACTCTGCTTTCGTAGCAACAGTCTTTGGCGTACTATTCCTTGCTCAGACATTTCATTTAATGAGGAAATGTTCTGACAAAACAGCTCGTCAATTAATGTTTGGTTCCTTTATATATTTGCCTATTGTTCAGATTGCGTTTTTGTTGGATAAATTGTGATATAGTATTTAAGTGAAATGGAAAATATTCAGCAGTTAAAAGTAGATAAAGAACCCCAGGAGACATTGGCTATGGATCCAATGAAGTTTATCCTTTGGTTGTTTTTGGTTAGTATAATCATGCTTTTTGCATCTCAGACAAGTGCTTATCTTGTAAGAAGAGCAGAAGGTAACTGGCTTGAATTCGAGATGCCTAAGATTTTCTGGTACAGTTCTGCTGTATTGGTGGTTAGCAGTCTTTCTATGCAGTGGGCTTACTTCGCCGCAAAAAAAGATGATTTCAAGACTTTGAAAATAGCAATTTCTGTTACTTTTGCACTTGGATTGGCATTCTTATGGATGCAGTTTCAGGGATGGAAAGACTTGGTTGCAGCGAATGTTTATTTTGTGGGAAATCCTTCTGGTTCATTTTTTTATGTATTTACGGGATTACACGGATTTCATATTATAAGCGGTCTTATTGTACTGCTTTTTGCATGGAGAGCAGTGTTTCGCTTTAAAGTGCATTCCAAGAGTTTGAGACAAATACAGATTTGTGCTACATATTGGCATTTTCTGGATTTACTTTGGTTATATCTTTTTGTTTTTTTATTGACTTTTAATTGATAATTTTTCACCAATGGCTGCACATGTAACAACACCTGGCACGGTAGAACCCAAAATGTGGATGGGCGGGATCGAGCCTATGAAAGCGAGTTACGGGAAATTGATGATGTGGTTCTTCCTCATCTCAGATACTTTTACTTTCTCCGCCTTGCTGGTGGCTTATGGAACGGCTCGTTTCAGTTTTCCTTCTTTTGCAGGAAAAGCAGCAGATTTTACTTTTTCAGATCTGTACTGGCCAATACCTGAAAAAGTATACGAATCTGTGCCATTTATGCACGGAATTTCGTTACCATTGGTTTTCGTTGGAATTATGACATTTATTCTTATTGCAAGTAGTGTTACAATGGTACTTGCAGTAGAAGCCGGCCACCGCATGGACCGTGCAAATGTTGAAAAATATATGCTTTGGACAATTCTTGGAGGTTTTACGTTCCTTGGATGCCAGGCTTGGGAATGGAGTCACTTTATCCACGGAACAGAAGCTGGTTCGATGATGAAGGTTTTTGAAAACGGTACATTTGTTGAGAAAGTAATTCACGGAGCTAATTTGACTCAGAATCAATATGGTCCTCCGGCATTTGCAGATTTCTTCTTCTTCATTACCGGATTTCACGGAACGCACGTATTTAGTGGGGTTATTTTGAATATTCTTATTTTCTTCCGTTCTGCAACTGGTTTTTATGACAAACGCGGAAGTTATGAAATGGTTGAAAAAGTGGGTCTTTACTGGCACTTTGTAGACCTTGTTTGGGTATTTGTATTTACATTCTTTTATCTGGTTTAATCAACAGTAGCTTATTTAATTCTAAATCATATGTCAGAAGTACATCATATACACGAGCAGGATCCTCACGCAGGTGCAGAACAGCGTAAAGCAATCTGGAAAACATTTTGGATTCTTCTTGTCCTAACATCATTGGAGTTCCTTATCGCTTTTACAGTTCCTCACGGAATTTTGAAAGTTTCGATTTTCATTATCATGACGATTGTAAAAGCATTTTATATTGTAGGTGAATTTATGCACCTTAAGCATGAAACTAAAACGTTAATCTGGTCGATACTTGTTCCTATCATTTTTATTGCCTGGTTGATCCTGGCACTTCTTCTTGAAGGACACGCTATTTTTGAAGCAGTATTCAAGTAGATAATACGTTATGATAAACTTCCGTAAAGCCGGGTTACTGATCATCACATTAGTAATTCCGGCTTTAATTTTTATTTTTTTAAAGTTCTTTGCAACCAATCATTACGATCTTCAACACTATTTCCCGATTAGTGATACTTCCGGTAAGATGGAGGTTAATCATGGAGATACGTTGTTTTATAAAGTGCCGGTTCTTCATTTGAAGAATACAAATGGACAATTGGTTTCCGAAGAATTTGGTAAAGGGCAAGTGACCGTGGTAGGATATTTACCGGAACATTGTCTGAATACATGTGAAATCGTTCTTGGACAAGTTGAACGTGTTTTTGCTTTAAGAGAAACAATTCCTTATCTGAATGTGATTACGCTGGCAGATAAATGGACGGGAACAAAAGAAAGTTATCCGCAAGCGCTGAACTCAACCGGTTGGAAAGTGTTGACAGGATCAGAGGACGAAGTAAAAAAGGCCTGGGATTCTGAGCTTAAATTACTGACGGAAGTACCAGGATCTAAAACTAATTCTCTGGAAACTAAGTTAGTATTAATAGATGCCCAGGGGCATATCAGAGGATACTACAATGCATCTGATTCGGAGGAAACCAATCGGTTGATGGCTGAAATTAAGATTTTGGATTACGAGAAAAAGGAAAATTACAAATAGTTATGGCAACTGTTGTGCTGGAAGAAAACAAAAAATACAGAAAAATAATTAACATACTGGCTATTGCAATACCTGTTGCTGTGGCTGTTCTTATCGGGATCCGTCAGAAAATAGATTTAGGTCCCTGGACAAAGGTTTTGCCTCACGTTATTGGCATGTTGAATACCGCAACAGCTATTCTACTGATTCTTGGTTTTTATTTTATTAAGGTCAATAACAGAAGCGCCCATCGTTTAATTATGACGGTGGCTTTTATTCTGGGAGCTGTTTTTTTGGTTTGTTATATTCTTTATCACATTTCAAATGAATCAACGCCGTTTGGAGGTACTGGATTTATCAGACCCGTTTATTATTTCCTTTTGATCTCACATATTGTATTATCAGTTGTGGTCGTTTGGTTTGTATTGAGAGCCGTTTATTTTGGTTACAGTAATCAGCTTGCAGAACATCGTAAAGCGGTTAAATGGGCATTTCCTATTTGGTTATACGTGAGTGTGAGTGGTGTGATCGTTTATTTACTTATTAGTCCTTATTACACATGAAAAAGTTTCTCGTAATTTTTGGATGTTTTATAGCGTTTCTTATTCTTACAATGCCTTCGGCGATGGCGCAATGCGCCATGTGCAGAGGAACGGTTGAAAGCTCGATGGGGAATGGAAGGAATAATGTTGGTGTTGGATTGAATACCGGAATCATGTATTTGTTCATGATGCCTTATCTATTAGTTGCTGTCATTGGATACATGTGGTACCGCAACAGTAAAAAAGCACAGCAGGAAAGACAATTTATCAATGCAAGAGTAAGTGAGGCGTTGAATCGTCAATAGAAAATATCATTTTTGAAAAAGGCGAAATCGTTACTGATTTCGCCTTTTTTTATGGATTCACCGACAACCTTTTTGTCAGATTAAAATAATAATTTGTTAAAAAAGTGCGTACAGGTAGGTGTAGAAATCCAGGTTATAGTCTTTATTAGTAAACAGACTTTTATGCGTTTATTTATTTTAGCGGCTTTATTATTATTTAGTATAACTGGTAATGCCCAAAGCATTTCTACGGCCAAGCCCTGGACTTATTGGTGGTGGATGGGAAGTGCAGTCACGCGGGAGGATATCAGCGCACAACTGGAACAATTTGCGAAATCGGGTTTGGGGGGAGTTCACATCATACCAATCTATGGCGTGAAAGGTTATGAATCTGATTTTATTCCATTTTTGACGGATCACTGGCTTGATGTGATGCAGCATACGGTATCGGAAGGAAAGCGTCTTGGACTTGGTGTGGATATGACGACGGGAACGGGTTGGCCATTCGGTGGTCCGAATGTCAGTAAACAAATGGGCGCCAAAACCATTAGTTTCAAGGATAATAAATGGGTTGTGGTGCCAACTAAGCAAGAGGTAAAACGCGCTGCTCCTGGTGGAGAAGGTTTAGTATTTGATCCATTCCATCCAACGGCAATGTCAAATTATCTTTTAAGATTTGAGGCTGCCTTTGTTCACGCCAAGGAAAAACCCCGGTCGATGTATATGGATTCGTATGAAGCTTATGGAGCTAATTGGACGGATGATTTTTTGAAAGAATTTAAAGCTCGACGAGGTTATTCATTGCAAGACATTCCCGAACTTTTAACAGACAGTTCAGGAAAACCGGAATCGGTTTTGGTAAAAATAGATTACCACCAGACTTTGGCTGAATTACTGCGTGAGCGTTATGCCCATATCTGGACGCAATGGAGCAAGGAAAAGGGATTTTTAACAAGATATCAGGCGCACGGCTCTCCTGGAAATCTGCTGGACTTATATGACGAAGCAGACATTCCCGAGACAGAATCTTTCGGAACCAGCAGATTTCCAATTCCAGGATTGAGAGTTGATCCGGATTATTCTGAAAAACAATTTGGCACGCCAAATCCGCTTGCAATGAAGTTTGCATCTTCGGCGGCTGATTTCTCCGGAAAAAAACTTGTAAGTTCTGAAACAGGAACCTGGCTTGCCAATCATTTTAAGGTTTCTTTATCGCAGGTCAAGCCGCAGATTGATGAATTATTTACGGCCGGAATTAATCATATTTTTTATCACGGCACGACTTACTCCCCGGTTGCAGAAACATATCCGGGATGGCTATTTTACGCTTCAACCAATTTTGGGCCGTCCTCACATTTCGCTGAGCATTTTTATTTATTAAATCAATATGTAGAGCGCTGTCAGACGTTGTTGCAGGAAAGTAAACCTGACAATGATATTCTCGTCTATTTTCCAATCCATGACCTGTGGTCAACGCCGGCGAAATCTGCTGGTGGAGTACATCTTTTAGAAGTACATCATGTAGATCGTTGGTTGTTACAATTACCGTTTGGTCAGCTGACAACCAAGCTTTGGAAGGAGGGATATACTTTTGATTACATTTCGGACCGTCAGTTAACCAGATTATCTGTGGATAAAGACGGAAATCTGAGCTCTGGTTCCTCGGTTTATAAAACCATCATTATTCCGCCTTCAACCTATATGCCGGATGAAACTCTTTCGCAGCTTTTAAAATTGGCCAGGAACGGAGCAAAAATTGTTTTTGCAGACCATGTTCCTAACAAAATAACCGGCTACAATAGTAATGAGACAAGACAAAAGTTGTTTGATTCAAAACTTGAAGAATTAACCAGTCTGAAACGAAATGTATTGGTTGAGAAAGATTGGGAAGCAGCGTTGATTAAACAGGGTGTTGTCCAGGAAAAATGGGCGAAACTTGGATTGACATTCATAAGAAAATCTCAATATGGCAAACCTGTATATTTTGTAGCTAATGTTGGTAACACTTTTCAGGAAGGTTGGATAAGTCCCGGGAAACTGACAGCGCGAGTTGAACAGTATGATCCGCTCACAAATACATCTGTTAATTTGCCTCATCGTAATGAAAATAACACCAATGAAATTTTTCTTTCTTTAAAACCTGGTCAATCTTGTTTTCTAAGGGAATCAACTAATAGCGGCGAATCAGTTACTGTTTTTATTTCTACAAAACAACTGCAAGTCGCAGGAACCTGGAAAGTTGATTTTTTGAAAGGCAGACCTTCAATTCCGGCTTCGGGAAAACTTCTTAAACCTGCTTCGTGGGTTACGCTTTCTGATACGGCGCGTTATTTCTCGGGAACTGCACGTTACACGGTTTCCTTTGATTTAAATGCTGAAATTGTTGCATCAAAAATGATAGCACTGGACTTGGGTGATGTCCGGGAAGTAGCTGCTGTGAAATTGAATGGAAAAGATGTTGGCATTGCCTGGTCAATTCCTTTTCAATTGAAAATTATTCCAGAATTGTTAAAGGAAAAGGGAAACAAACTCGAAATAGAGGTAACCAACCTTTCAGCAAATTTTATGCGTTTGAGAGATAAAAAGGCACCTGACTGGAAGAAATTCTACGACATCAATATCGTTGACATAACGTACAAGAAATTTGATGCTGCGGGCTGGCAGCCAATGCCGTCAGGATTGTTGGGTCCGGTGAGATTTTTATATTGAAGATTGTCCGAATGAGTTTTTGTTAATATGCCTAGGAGGCTCCGATGGAGCCAATATCAGGAATATCTAGGTTTTTACTATAAACAGGAAGCCACGCTGTGGTTGCAATTCGAGAATAATAAACAGAAATTTAATATCAATTGCCTTCAAGCGATATTATTGCTCCATTGGAGCATCCTGTTTATAGCAATAGAATTCTAACGTTAGCTGTGACTCCATCGGAGTCTCCTGGATTTCTGCGATGGTTACTCCCAAAGCGGATAGTGTTCCAGCTGAATTTGCTGGCCAAAGAAAATATTGGTTGACTGCTCAAAAGAAAGCGTATAATCAGAAACATAAAACTGACGTTTTCCTGTCCCTTTTTCATTCACCAGATAATGTTGTTCCAGCCAAGCCCTGAGTGAATGCGCCACGATTTCAGAAGTATCAAGGATCTCAACATCATTTTCGTAATATTTACAAATCTGATTTTTGATCAGAGGATAATGCGTACAACCCAGAATTAACGCTTCAATTGCATCCAAAGACGGATCGGAAAGATAGCTGTCAATAATACTTTCACTGATATTATTATCAAAAAAACCTTCTTCAATCATCGGTGCGAGTAACGGAGTTGCCAATGATTTCAGATGAATATTTTTATCCAGAGCATCTACTTTTTTCTTATAAACATTGGATAAAACAGTTTGTTTGGTACCAATAAGTCCAACCGTCTTACCGTCATAATGTTCTTTAATATAATCCACAACTGGATCAATCACATTCAATACTTTTGCCTTACTTCCCACATATTCCCGTACAAGTTCAAAAGCCGCCGCGGAAGCAGAATTACAGGCTATCAAAATTAATTTACAATTCTGCTGCAAAAGCATATTGCAGATTTTGATTGAATATGCCTGAATTGATGCAGTGGATTTATCGCCGTAAGGCAAATGAGCAGTATCTCCAAAATAAATGGTATTTTCATTCGGCAAAAGACGCGTTACCGCACTGGCGACGGTCATGCCGCCAATACCACTGTCAAATATTCCGATAGGAGCTGATGAGTCAAGCATTTGGTTAATCTGATATTGTACTATAATGCCATAAAGCTAAATGAACGTTTGAAATATTCCTTTTGAATTGAAAAATTATTATTCATGGAAATATTATTGAAAATTATTAGTTTATTAAAATATTGAAAATCAAACACTTAACCTGTTGCTGGTTTGTATTCAAATAATAAAATACCAAAAACTCATAAATATTTGTAAAAACCTGATAGTCACATGCAACCTCTGGGATACCTTTTAACATCTTACTATTGAAACAACATTAGGAATGGGTCGAATTTTATCATTTTTCAATCAGGAGGCACAACTCGTCAAAGCCCTTAAGCATGGAGATGCAAAGGCGCAGAGACAGGTGTACGAAAAATACGGTCCACGTATGCTGGGCGTATGCTTCCGGTATGTGGGTGATGAAATGACGGCAGAGGATGTGATGGTTGAGGGGTTTTTGAAAGTGTTTGGTAAGATTGACCAATTTAATAGTGAGGGAAGTTTTGAGGGATGGATGAGGCGAATAATGGTGAATGAGGCGCTTGGTTTATTGCGGAAGAAAAGGAATATGCCTGAGGATATTTTGTCTGACGAGGCTGCTAATATTCCTGACTATAATTATGCTGATCAGCATCTTGAAACGCAGGAATTACTGGATTTAATTGAGCAATTGCCAGTGGGATACAAAACCGTTTTCAATTTGTATGCGATTGAAGGTTATTCTCACAGTGAAATTGCGGAGGCATTAGGAATTACAGAAAGTACATCGAAATCCCAGCTTCACCGGGCACGTGCATTATTGCAAAAGATGGTTGGAGAATGGGAAAATGATTCTAAAAAAAAACTAAAATATGAAAAAACATCCAGTTGATGATCTTTTTAAAAAGAGACTTGCTTCGTTGGAAAGACAGCCTTCGGAGCTGGCGTGGGAACGGATACAGCAGGGACAAAAAAATAAATCGCGACGAATAGCCGCCTGGGTTTGGTATGCTGCTGCGAGTGTAAGTATGGCTTTGATTTCCGGATATGTGGTATGGCAAAACCAAAATGATACTTCTGAAAAATTGTCAAATCAGACGGAGATGGCAAGAGTTGAGAAAACAATACCGGAAACTAAACCAGTAGATATTCCGCAGGTACCTGAAACTATTGATCAGATAGCAGAAAAAGCTGATGTTCCGGCAAATGATTCTTCTGTCCGAATTGCACAAAATTCAAAGGTTCAAAAAGATCCGAAAATCCGGGAGGTAAAGAAGAAAGATCAGTATCAGGAAACAAAATCGGCAGTTGAAAGAAGCATTAATGCTGATGTGATACAGGTTGCAGTTATTCGCTCCGAAAAACCTGAAGAGATCAAAGCAAATAAAATTGAAACACAGCAAGCACCTGCTACTGAAAAGATTAACATTAAGCCGGTTGAAGTTGCCAAAGTTGAAGATAAAAAGGCTGACCGTACAATTTTGGTCGAGATTGAAGAGCCTAAAAATGAATTTAAAGATAAGAAACCATCGCGTTTAGCCAGAGTTTTCCGTCAGCTGAAAAATGTTCGTGAAGCTGAACCGGTTGATTGGGACGATGTTGGTTTTAATCCAAAAAATATTCTTGCAAGAGTAGATGACCGACCTAACACTAACGATGAAAAAGGATCAGGAAAAGGTGAAAGAAAAAATTAACGGTAACGCCTATTAGCCATGAAAATTAATTTTATTGCACTATTTGTAATACTTCTGTCGCTCACGCAAGTATGGGCAGGAAACGATGTAAAACCCTCCCTGAATAAGGGAAGTCTGAACGATTCGATTATAGTACGTTTTGGTAATAAAACCAGAATGGTGATCTACGGAGAGAATAAGAAGGAATTGGAAAAAATCCTGAAATATGATCTCAACGCGCTTTTGAAGGATCTTAAAGTGAGGCTTGATAGTACACAGCAGGATACCACGCTGATTGTAGAAGAATTCAGCGGGAATGATTATCTGAAAAACAAGCCGGATTTGGGTGACGATAAAAACTATGTCCGTATTGGAGGAAGAGGACTACGGATAAAAAATGGTAACAAGAGTGTAACGATTGAGCAAGGAACAGTTACGACCAGCGATGACAGTGATACTAATGGAAGTTTCGAGAGGATAGGAAGAGCTGCGAAGATGTATGTTCCGTCCTGGGGATCTAGTCCAAGAAAAGGATTTAATGTAAGTCTGGGACTGAATTCTTATGGAAGTAATACGCCAATGATGACTGGCAGCCCATCAACCGAAAACGCAATGCCAGATTTAAAACCTTGGGGTTCAAGATATATTAGTCTGGGGTATGTGGCATCGACAACCGTGGCAACCGGGCAAAAGGCGAGGCTCCATCTGGATTTTGGAATTGACTTTTCCTGGTACAATTTAATGTTTCAGGATAATATGAAAATTGTAAAATCTCAGGATATGGCTTTTTTTGAACCAGCGAAGGATGATAGCGGTAATTTGGTTTATTTAAAGAAAAGCAAATTTACCGTGCCTTATGTCAATCTAAGTTTCATGCCTACGATAAGTTTTCGTAAATCATTCATTTCACACGTAAGTGCAGGAGCCTATGGAGGATACCGTATTGGTAGTTATTCCAAGACGATTCAAGAGGGAAGTAAGGACAAGAAATTCAATCGAACCAACTTTTTTGTCAACGATCTCAGATATGGACTTGGCTTTGAATTAGGTATTCGAAGATTTCCGGATTTGTTCGTAAACTATGATTTGAACAATCTTTATGAAACAAATCGAGGCCCTGCGGTAAAAATGTTAAGTTTTGGGATAAAATTATTTTGATTATAACCTCTTGATTTAGTGCCTGCTAGAATTGTCTTTCTGGCAGGCACTAGATTTTTTTGAAAATATTTTTCCAAATAAGTTGCAGGGTATTGAAAAAGGACATAATTTTGCAGCTCCAAAAGTGAGACAAGAGGTTTTCACGGTTGTGTTGAAATGTTGAAAGGGGGTGTACCAGAGTGGCCAAATGGGGCAGACTGTAAATCTGCTGGTGTACGCCTACGGTGGTTCGAATCCATCCGCCCCCACAGTTTGAGCCAGAGTTTTCTTTATAATTACCAGAATAAAGAAAGGCACAAAACAATGCGGAAGTAGCTCAGCTGGTAGAGCGATAGCCTTCCAAGCTATAGGTCGCGAGTTCGAACCTCGTCTTCCGCTCAATTTTAAGACACCGTAAGCGATCAGCGAAAAACATTCATTTTGAAGCCCTTTTCGCTGGTCGCTTTTGGCTGTTGTTAAAGGTGAGAATAATTTCTCACGCGAATGTGCTAAACGTAGCATTTCGGAAAATATTGAAATTTTGCTGTTGTAGCTCAGGGGTAGAGCACTTCCTTGGTAAGGAAGAGGTCAGGGGTTCAAATCCCCTCAATAGCTCGGAGAATGCAGAAATATTTGTAGCATTCGAACGGGAGGTTTGAGAATGAATTAGATTCTCAGGTTAACCGGAAAGATTTTGATCCTTGCAATTAGTGTATTGGTTTTGAAGGGCTTGGTAAATGTAAGCTAAACAGGATCAATGAATAGTGTTTAATAAATTCGTAATAACTTCAAATTTTAAGCGTACTTAGGACATGGCAAAAGAGACGTTTGACCGCTCGAAACCCCACGTGAATATTGGTACTATCGGGCACGTTGACCACGGTAAAACTACCCTTACTGCTGCTATCACAACTGTGTTGGCGAAAAAGGGTTTAGCAGTACTTCGTGATTTCTCATCAATTGATAACGCACCTGAAGAGAAAGAACGTGGTATCACAATTAATACATCGCACGTAGAATACGCAACAGCAAACCGTCACTACGCACACGTTGACTGTCCAGGTCACGCGGATTACGTGAAGAACATGGTTACTGGTGCTGCTCAGATGGATGGAGCTATCATTGTAGTTGCTGCAACTGATGGACCTATGCCACAAACTCGTGAGCACATTCTTTTGGCTCGTCAGGTAGGTGTTCCTCAACTAGTAGTATTCATGAACAAAGTGGATATGGTTGATGATCCTGAACTACTTGAACTTGTTGAAATGGAAATCCGCGAGCTTCTTAGCTTCTACGATTACGATGGAGACAACATTCCTGTAATCCAAGGTTCTGCTTTGGGTGGATTGAATGGAGAAGAAAAATGGGTTAAAACAATCGAAGAATTGATGGACGCTGTTGACAGCTACATTCCAATTCCTCCACGTATGACTGATCTTCCTTTCCTTATGCCAGTTGAAGACGTATTCTCGATCACAGGTCGTGGTACTGTTGCAACAGGTCGTATCGAACGTGGAGTAATCAACTCTGGTGAGCCTGTTGATATCTTGGGTATGGGTGCAGAAGGTCTTAAATCAACTGTAACAGGTGTTGAGATGTTCCGTAAAATCCTTGACCGTGGAGAAGCTGGTGATAACGTAGGTTTGTTGCTTCGTGGTATTAACAAAGAAGATATCCGTCGTGGTATGGTTATTTGTAAGCCAGGTTCAGTTAAACCTCACGCATCTTTCAAAGGTGAAGTTTATGTACTTTCAAAAGAAGAAGGTGGACGTCACACTCCATTCTTTAACAAATACCGTCCTCAGTTCTACTTCCGTACCACGGACGTAACTGGAGAAATCACGCTTCCAGCTGGTGTTGAAATGGTTATGCCAGGTGACAACATCACTATCGAAGTAAAATTGATCAGCAAAATTGCTATGGAAAAAGGTCTTCGTTTCGCGATTCGTGAAGGTGGACGTACCGTAGGTGCAGGTCAGGTAACAGAAATTCTTGATTAATCAAGATAAATGATTTAAAACAAGTGCATTTCTTTTGAAATGCACTTGTTTTTTATAATAATAAGTTTGTATCTTTGCAGCCCGAAAGATTGGGTAGCACGACATACGGGTGTAGTTCAAGGGTAGAATAGCGGTCTCCAAAACCGTTGATGGGAGTTCGAATCTCTCCACCCGTGCATAAGCAAAAAGCAAAAATGGATAAATTTACTTCGTTTCTAAAAGCGTCTTGGGAAGAAATGACCGAGCATGTTACGTGGCCTCCCTTTAACGAGCTTCAGGCGAACACAACATTAGTGCTTGTTGGATCACTTATTTTTGCCTTCGTGGTAGGAGTAATGGACTTTGTTTTTGAAAACGCACTCAGACTGTTTTATCAGTCTTTCTAAGGTTATTTTTTAGCGACACCCCCTGAATGGTATGAGTGGATTAAATTGGTTTGTATTACGTGCTGTGTCAGGACAAGAGAAAAAAATCAAGTCCTACATCGAGAATGAAATAACACGGCAGAAACTCACAGAATTCGTTCCGCAGATTCTTATTCCTTCCGAGAAGATATACGAAATGCGTAATGGAAAGAAGAGAGTTCGGGAAAAGAACTTTTTTCCAGGATACATTATCATTTCCGCTGATTTGTCAAAAGGTGAGGTTTTACACATTATTACAAGTATTCCCGGAGTGATTGGTTTCTTAGGAAACGCTGAAGGGAATTCAAAAGTGCCGGTGCCTTTGCGCCAGTCAGAAATTAACCGGATTCTTGGTAGAGTTGACGAAGCAGAACACCACGAAGAAGCACCAAACATGTCTTTCATGAAAGGCGAAACCGTAAAGGTTGTAGATGGTCCGTTCAGCGGATTTATTGGTCTGGTGGAAGAAGTATTCGATGAGAAGAAAAAACTCAATGTAGTTGTAAAAATATTCGGGCGTAATACACCCGTTGAATTAAGTTACGCACAAGTAGAAAAGGATAATTGATTGAAAGAACGGGCAGGGTAAGCTTCCACTTGCATATAAGCCGCTTGATTAATCAGTGAACCGAACAAATTCCAAAACAATGGCAAAAGAAATAGGTGGATACGTCAAACTTCAGGTAAAAGGTGGCTCAGCCAACCCTTCACCTCCAATCGGACCTGCATTAGGATCGAAAGGTTTGAATATCATGGAGTTTTGTAAGCAATTCAATGGCCGTACTCAGGATAAACCTGGTGTGGTATTGCCGGTAGTTATTACGTACTATAAGGATAAGTCTTTTGACTTCGTCATCAAGACTCCCCCGGCCGCAAATCTTCTTCTGGAAGCATCAAAAGTAAAAGTTGGTTCGGCTCAGCCAAACCGTCTAAAAGTTGGTTCAGTTACTTGGGATCAGGTTCGTACGATCGCTGAGACTAAAATGCCTGATCTAAACTGCTTTACAATTGATTCAGCTATGAAAATGATCGCGGGAACGGCTCGTAGTATGGGTATTACCGTAGCTGGCAAAGCCCCGTGGGAAGAAAACAACTGAGCGTAGTTTAATTACGCTAAAGAAACAAAGAACATGGGAAAATTGACCAAAAAGCAAAAAGACGCTCTTTCGAAATACGACGCAACCCAGGCTTATACCTTGGAACAAGCAGCGGAGGTCCTAAAGACGATTTCTTATACTAAATTTGATTCATCTGTTGATATCGACGTTCGTTTAGGCGTTGATCCTCGTAAAGCTGATCAAATGGTACGTGGCGTGGTAACATTGCCACACGGAACCGGAAAGGAAGTACGTGTATTGGTTTTGTGTACTCCTGATAAGGAAGCTGAAGCGAAAGAAGCAGGAGCAGATTTCGTTGGTCTTGACGAGTTTATCACAAAGATAGAACAAGGCTGGACTGACATCGACGTGATCATCACAATGCCTAGTGTAATGGCAAAAGTGGGTAAGTTAGGTAAAGTATTGGGTCCTCGTGGTCTTATGCCAAACCCTAAATCAGGTACAGTTACACCAGATGTAGCTAAAGCTGTGAAAGAAGTTAAAGCTGGTAAAATTGATTTCAAGGTTGACAAATCTGGAATTATTCATACAAGCGTAGGAAAGGTTTCTTTTGGACCAGACCAACTTGCACAGAACGCGACTGAGGTTATCAACACCTTGATCCGCCTTAAGCCATCTTCGGCAAAAGGTACTTACGTAAAAAGCATTCACTTATCTTCTACGATGAGCCCGGGTGTGACTATTGACAAAAACACGATTCCAGGATTATAATATGACACGGGAAGAGAAAGCAGTAATTATTGACGAGCTAAGTCAGAAATTCTCGAACACGCCATACTTCTATATCACCAGTGCTGCAGGAATGACTGTAAGTGAGGTTAACGTTCTAAGAAGCCTTTGCTTCGAACGTGGTATTGAGTACCGTGTTGTAAAGAATACACTGATTAAGAAAGCATTAGAAACACTAGATACGGATTATTCTTCTTTCGACACAGTTTTGAAAGGTTTTTCCGGTGTAATGTTTCACCCGGAGTCAGGTAAAGTTCCTGCACAGCTGATTAAAGAATTCAAGAAAAAAGCAGGTAGTGACAAGCTTAAATTTAAAGGAGCTTCTGTTGATTCATCTGTTTTTGTTGGTGAAAGCCAGCTTGACGTTCTGATCGCTCTTAAATCTAAACAAGAGATGGTTGGAGAGATTATCGGTCTGTTGCAATCTCCTGCCAAAAACGTTATCTCGGCTCTTTCGAGCGGTGGAAACAAATTGGCTGGTATTCTTAAGACTTTATCTGAGAAAGAAGACTAATTTATTGAATATCTGCCCGGTTGAGCTCCTCGGGTCAGAGTTAATATTGAGCTCAAAAATTCATCTATTTGTATAATCACAAAATCAAAAATAAAAATGGCAGATTTGAAAGCTTTCGCGGAACAGCTTGTTAACCTAACGGTTAAAGAAGTGAACGAATTGGCTGCAATTCTTAAAGACGAATATGGTATCGAACCAGCTGCTGCAGGTGCAGTTGTTGTTGCAGGTCCAGCTGGTGGCGGTGACGCTCCGGTAGTTGAAGAGAAAACGTCTTTTGATGTAATTTTGAAAGCAGCAGGTGCTAGTAAACTAGCTGTTGTGAAATTGGTTAAAGACCTTACAGGTCTTGGACTTAAAGAAGCAAAAGAACTTGTTGACGGTGCACCGAAACCAGTTAAAGAAGGAGTTGCTAAAGACGAAGCAGAAGCTTTGAAAAAACAACTTGAAGAAGCTGGTGCTGAAGTTGAAGTGAAGTAATTTGCTTTATACCAATCATCAATAAAATCTTGGGAACAAGGCCTGACATTCGTCAGGTCTTTTCCTATTTTGCATATAGACCAAACAATTTACACTTCTTTTCGTTTGGTATATATGGCCGAAGATAAAATTCCATTTTCGGTAAACTAATTCTCCTTCCGGATAATTGGCCTGAAACACTTCTTTACTCGTAGAAAAGAAGCAAAGGGGTCGCTATCCTTTTTATCTACGAGGCAAACGATTAAGGTTTTAAACTAATTAGTACGATTGCGTGTTGTAAAAAGTTACACCGTCGCTTTGTTTTCGTTCTACTAACCCAAAATCAGACATAGCCTTGGCTACAATTAAAGCAACTCCCAGAAAAAATTTCTCCAGGATTAATCAGATTATTGATTATCCGGATCTGTTGGGAATCCAGGTACAATCATTCCGGGATTTCTTCAGTCTTGATACATCAGTAGAAGATCGTTCTGATGAAGGATTGTACAAAGTTTTCGCTGAGAACTTTCCTATTGCAGATTCACGCGACAACTTCGTGCTTGAATTTATTGATTATTTATTAGAGCCGCCAAAGTATTCTGTCGATGAATCTATCGATCGTGGGTTAACTTATGCCGTTCCATTAAAAGCAAAATTACGTTTGATATGTAATGATGCTGATCATGAAGAATTTGAAACCATTGAGCAAGAGGTATTTTTAGGAAATATCCCTTACATGACCGATCGCGGTTCATTTGTAATCAATGGTGCTGAACGTGTTATTGTTTCTCAGTTACACCGTTCGCCAGGTGTGTTCTTCTCTATGAGCAAGCACACAAATGGTTCTAAATTATATTCTGCACGTATTATTCCGTTTAAGGGTTCATGGATTGAATTCTCAACTGACGTGAATAATGTCATGTATGCTTATATTGACCGTAAGAAGAAATTCCCGGTTACTACGCTTTTAAGAGCCATCGGTTTTGGTTCTGATAAGGATATCCTTGATCTCTTCGGACTTTCTGAAGAAATCGGAGCGACACCTACAAACTTGAAAAAAGCTGTTGGCCGTCGTTTGGCTGCGAGAGTTCTTCGCACCTGGACAGAAGATTTCGTGGATGAAGATACCGGTGAGGTAGTTTCTATCCAGCGTAACGAAGTATTGTTAGAGCGTGATTCAACAATCACTCCTGATGATATCGAAGTTATCGTGGAATCTGGCCAGAAGTCAGTGATCCTTCATAAAGAAGACATGAATGTTGCGGATTATAATATCATTTATAATACGCTGCAAAAAGATAGCTCAAACTCCGACAAGGAAGCTGTTGAGCAAATTTACCGCCAGCTTCGTAACGCAGAAGCACCGGATGAACAAACGGCAAGAGATGTAATCCAAAGCTTGTTCTTCAGTGATAAACGTTATGACCTTGGTGATGTTGGACGTTACCGTATCAACAAAAAATTAGGTTCTGACACAAGTCTTGACGTTCGCGTTCTGACAACTGGTGATATCGTTTCAATCGTTAAGTATTTGATCGGTCTTATTAATGCGAAAGCAGTTGTCGATGATATTGACCACTTGTCAAACCGTCGTGTTCGTACAGTTGGAGAACAACTTTATGCACAGTTCGGTGTAGGTTTGGCTCGTATGGCTCGTACCATCAAAGAACGTATGAACGTACGTGATAATGAAGATTTCAAGCCTGTTGATTTGATCAACGCGCGTACGCTTTCTTCTGTTATTAACTCTTTCTTTGGAACCAACCAGTTGTCACAATTCATGGATCAAACGAATCCATTGGCTGAGATTACCCACAAAAGACGTATGTCTGCGCTGGGGCCTGGTGGTCTTTCCCGTGAAAGAGCAGGTTTTGAGGTTCGTGACGTTCACTACACGCACTACGGTCGTCTGTGTACAATCGAAACGCCTGAAGGCCCAAACATTGGTTTGATTTCATCTCTTTGCGTATTTGCCAAGGTTAACGGAATGGGTTTCATTGAAACTCCTTACCGTGTGATCGACAGCGGCGGAAAGCTGACGAACGAACTTATCTATATGACTGCCGAAGAAGAAGATTCTAAATACATCGCTCAGGCTAACGCCTCGGTTGATGCAGAAGGAAACTTTACGGTAGATAAAATCAAGACGCGTTTTGAAGGTGACTTCCCGATGGTTGATCCATCGCAGGCATCTTACATGGACGTTGCAGCTAATCAGATTGTATCGGTTGCAGCTTCTCTTATTCCTTTCCTTGAACACGATGATGCCAACCGTGCTTTGATGGGATCGAACATGCAGCGTCAGGGTGTTCCATTGTTGCGCCCACAAGCGCCAATCGTTGGAACTGGCCTTGAAAAGCGTGTTGCGATGGATTCACGTGCATTGGTAGTAGCTGAGGGTGACGGTGTAATTGAATATGTAGATGCAACTAAAATCGTTGTTCGCTACGAAAGAACTCCGGAAGAACAACTTGTTAGCTTTATTGAAGACAGCGTTTCTTACGATCTTGTTAAATTCCGTCGTACTAACCAGGATACTTGTTTAAACCTTCAGCCTATGGTTCTTAAAGGACAGCGGGTTTCTAAAGGTGAAGCACTTTGCCAGGGTTATGGTACAGAAGGTGGAGAACTTGCATTAGGCCGTAACCTTTTGGTGGCGTTCATGCCTTGGCAGGGATATAACTTTGAGGATGCGATTGTAATCTCTGAGAAAGTGGTTCGTGATGATATCTTTACTTCTATTCACATTGAAGAATTTGAACTGGAAGTTCGTGATACGAAACGCGGAGAAGAAGAACTTACTGCTGAGATTCCTAACGTAAGCGAGGAAACTGTTAAAAATCTTGACGAAAACGGTATTGTACAAGTTGGTACAGAAGTAAAAGAAGGAGATATTTTAATTGGTAAGATCACTCCAAAAGGAGAATCAGATCCTACTCCGGAAGAAAAGCTTCTTCGTGCGATCTTTGGTGATAAAGCCGGTGATGTGAAGGATGCTTCGAAAAAAGCACCACCTTCTATGAAAGGTGTGGTTATCGATACTAAACTTTTCTCTCGTCCAACGAAAGAAGAGCGTGCTAAGCACAAAGACGAGCTTAAATTGCTTATGAAGAAATACGGTCGTGATTTGACTTCACTTCGCGGACGTATCATTGAAAAACTGGTTGCTTTGGTTGATGGTAAAACTAGCCAGGGTGTTAAGCATAAGTTTGGTGATGAGTTGATCAGCAAAGGAATGAAGTTCAACGTGAGAAATATCTCTGAGAACTTGTTCCCTGCAAACAACCCATACCGTGACGAAAGCCAGTACGCAGTGGTTGAGGAAGTAAACTTGATCGGTGATGTATTGACAGATTCATGGACTGAAGATGCGCATACAAACCGCCAGGTTTCTCTTGCATTGAAGAATTATCTTAACGCTCGCAGCGAATTGATGGGTCGTTTCAAACGTGACCGTTTTGCGCTTGAAGTTGGAGATGAACTTCCTGCTGGTATCGTTAAACTTGCAAAAGTATATATCGCTAAGAAACGTAAATTGAAAGTTGGAGATAAAATGGCGGGTCGTCACGGTAACAAAGGGGTTGTTGCCCGTATTGTACGTGATGAAGACATGCCATTCCTTGAAGACGGAACACCAATGAACATCGTGTTGAACCCACTTGGGGTACCTTCACGTATGAACATTGGTCAGATATACGAAACAATTCTTGCATGGGCAGGTCTTAAACTTGGTCGTCGCTATGCTACTCCGATCTTCGATGGAGCTACGGAAGCAGAAGTTGCGGCTGAATTGAAAGAAGCTGGTTTGCCGGATTGGGGGCGTACTTATCTATACAACGGACTTAGCGGAGAGCGTTTTGATCAGCCGATTACAGTTGGACTTATGTACATGATGAAACTGGGTCACTTGGTTGATGATAAAATGCACGCTCGTTCGATTGGGCCATACTCGCTTATTACACAACAGCCGTTGGGTGGTAAAGCACAGTTTGGAGGTCAGCGTTTTGGAGAAATGGAAGTGTGGGCACTTGAAGCATTCGGTGCATCTCACATTCTTCAGGAAATCCTTACCGTGAAATCGGATGACGTTGTAGGCCGTGCCAAGGCATACGAAGCTATCGTGAAGGGTGAAAATCTTCCGAAACCAAATATTCCGGAGTCATTCAATGTACTTGTTCACGAACTTCGTGGATTGGCATTGGAAATTACGCTGGACTAATTTTAGTCGTAAGCAGAGCGGCAGAAATGCTGCTCTGCTTAGAAATGCAATACAAATTGAGTTTCGACTAACAGACAAACGACTCTTTAATTATGTCTTTCAAAAAGAACAAAAAACTAAATAGTGATTTTTCCAGAATGACAATCAGTCTGGCATCACCTGAATCGATACTGGAAAGTTCATTCGGTGAAGTAACCCAGCCTGAAACTATCAACTACCGGACTTATAAGCCGGAAATGGGTGGTTTGTTCTGTGAGCGTATTTTCGGTCCTGTGAAGGATTGGGAATGTCATTGTGGAAAATACAAACGTATCCGTTATAAAGGTATCATCTGTGACCGTTGCGGTGTGGAAGTTACTGAGAAAAAGGTACGTCGTGAGCGTATGGGACACATTGAGCTTGTGGTTCCTGTTGCACACATCTGGTACTTCCGTAGCTTACCGAACAAAATCGGTTATTTGCTGGGATTGTCTACCAAAAAACTGGATCAGATCATTTACTACGAGCGATATGCCGTAGTTCAGGCTGGTGTTAAAGAAGAAGATGGCGTTAGCTACCTTGACTTCCTTACAGAAGACGAATATCTTGACATCATCGACAAACTTCCTCGTGAAAACCAATTGCTTCCTGACACGGATCCAAATAAGTTTATCGCGAAAATGGGTGCTGATGCGCTTGAAATGCTTTTGAACCGTATCAAACTGGATGAGCTTTCATACGAACTTCGTCACCAGGCTGCAACTGATACTTCTCAGCAACGTAAAGCGGAAGCGCTTAAACGTCTGAAAGTTGTTGAAGCTTTCCGTGATGCGAACACACGTGTTGAAAACCGCCCTGAATGGATGGTGATCAAAATGGTTCCGGTAATTCCACCAGAACTTCGTCCGCTTGTACCTCTTGATGGTGGTCGTTTTGCGACTTCTGACTTAAATGACTTGTATCGTCGCGTTATCATTCGTAACAACCGTCTGAAACGTTTGATCGAGATCAAAGCGCCTGAGGTTATCTTGCGTAACGAAAAACGTATGTTGCAGGAAGCGGTAGATTCGCTTTTTGATAACAGCCGTAAAGTGAACGCGGTACGTTCCGAAGGGAACCGTGCTTTGAAATCGCTATCTGATATGCTTAAAGGTAAGCAAGGACGTTTCCGTCAAAACTTACTTGGTAAGCGTGTCGATTATTCTGGTCGTTCTGTAATTGTAGTAGGACCAGAATTGAAACTGCACGAGTGTGGTTTGCCGAAAGATATGGCTGCTGAATTATTCAAGCCGTTTATCATTCGCAAGCTTATCGAGCGCGGAATCGTTAAAACTGTAAAATCAGCTAAGAAAATCGTAGATCGTAAAGATCCTGTGATTTGGGATATTTTGGAAAACGTTTTGAAAGGACACCCTGTTCTTCTAAACCGTGCTCCAACGCTTCACCGTTTGGGTATCCAGGCTTTCCAACCTAAGCTGATCGAAGGAAAAGCAATCCAGTTGCACCCATTAGTGTGTACTGCATTCAACGCTGACTTTGACGGTGACCAGATGGCAGTTCACGTGCCATTGGGTCAGGAAGCCGTTTTGGAAGCTTCAATGTTGATGCTTTCTTCTCATAACATTCTTAACCCTGCGAATGGTGCACCGATTACGGTACCGTCACAAGACATGGTTTTGGGTCTGTATTATGTAACAAAAGGTCGTATCAGTACTCCTGAGTATCCGATCATGGGCGAAGGAATGACTTTCTACGGTCCGGATGAAGTTATCATCGCGATTAACGAAGGCAAACTTTCTAAGCATGCTAACATCAAATGCCGTCTGCGTGTACGTAATGACGATGGAACATTTGAAATTAAATTAGTCGACACAGTTGCCGGTCGTATCCTGTTCAACCAGGCGGTTCCAGCTGAGGTAGGTTATATTAATGAGCTGCTTACCAAGAAAAAATTGCAGCAGATCATTGGTTTGGTATTCAAACTTGCGGGTGTTGCACGTACAGCGCAATTCCTGGATGAAATCAAAGAACTCGGTTTCCAAATGGCCTTTAAAGGTGGTTTGTCAATGGGGCTTAATGATGTAATGGTACCGGACGAAAAAGTTAAACTGATCGAGCAGGCGAAAATAGACGTTGAAAACGTTTGGAGTAACTACTTGATGGGTCTTATCACTGAAAACGAACGTTACAACCAGGTTATCGATATCTGGACACGTGTTAACTCACGTATCACAGAAACGTTGATGAAGCAATTGGAAACGGATCAGGGTGGATTTAACTCCATCTATATGATGATGCACTCAGGTGCGCGTGGTTCCCGTGAACAAATTCGTCAGTTGGGTGGAATGAGGGGTCTTATGGCTAAACCTCAGAAAAACATGGCTGGTGGTGCAGGTGAAATTATTGAAAACCCGATTCTTTCTAACTTTAAAGAAGGTCTTGACGTTTTGGAATACTTTATCTCAACACACGGTGCACGTAAAGGTCTTGCGGATACAGCCTTGAAAACAGCGGATGCAGGTTACCTGACCCGTCGTTTGCATGACGTAGCGCAGGATGTTGTAGTTGTTGAAAATGATTGCGGTTCTCTTCGTGGTATTGCGATCTCAGCTTTGAAAGACAACGAAGATATCGTTGAACCTCTATCTGAGCGTATCCTTGGACGCGTAAGTGTTCATGATGTTTTTGATCCTTTGTCAGGAGAAATTATCCTTACATCTGGTCAGGAAATCACAGAAGAAATTGCTTCTTATATTGATGAAACAAGTATCGAAAGCGTAGAAATCCGCTCTGTACTGACTTGCGAAACACGTAATGGTGTTTGTGCGAAATGTTACGGACGTTCTCTTGCTTCGGCTTACATGGTTAACATCGGTGAAGCTGTGGGTGTAATTGCATCGCAGTCAATTGGTGAGCCAGGTACACAGCTTACGCTTCGTACATTCCACGTGGGTGGTACGGCATCCAACATTTCTGTTGATGCCAACATCAAAGCGAAGTTTGACGGAACAATTCAATTTGAAGAACTTCGTCTTGTTGATTCAGTAAATAATGAAGGAGATCCAATTACAGTGGTAATGGGCCGTTCAGGTGAGGTGAAAATCGTTAACCTTGAAACGGGTCAGTTGCTAATCTCTAACAACGTGCCTTACGGTGCTCAGCTCCTTGTAAAAGATGGCGACAAAGTAACGAAAGGACAGGAGCTATGTACCTGGGATCCATATCACGCAGTAATCCTTTCTGAATTCACTGGTACCGTTTCATTCGATGCTATTGAAGAAGGAATTACATACCGTGAAGAATTTGATGAGCAAACAGGTTTCCAGGAATCAGTTATTATTGAAACACGTGATAAAACCAAAAACCCTGCATTAGTGGTAAAAGGTAAGAGCACGTTGTTAAAGGACCAAACTGAAAAAGGATATAACTTACCAGTTGGAGCTCGTTTGGTTGTTAAGAATGGTTCGCCGATTAAAGCGGGTCAGCCTTTGGCAAAAATCCCACGTGTTGTTGGAAAAACACGCGATATTACGGGAGGTTTGCCACGTGTAACGGAATTATTCGAAGCACGTAACCCATCAAACCCTGCAACGGTTTCTGAAATCGATGGTGTTGTATCATATGGTGGTGTTAAACGTGGTAACCGCGAGATTCATATCGAATCAAGAGATGGTACACAACGCCGCTACATGGTTGCTCTTTCGAAACACATTCTTGTACAGGATGGTGACTTCGTAAAAGCAGGTGATCCGTTATCTGACGGAGCGATCACACCAGCAGATATCTTATCTATCAAAGGACCAACAGCAGTTCAGGAATATCTTGTGAATGAAATTCAGGAGGTATATCGTCTGCAAGGTGTGAAGATCAATGATAAGCATATCGAGTGTATCGTACGCCAGATGATGCAGAAAGTAGAAATACTTGACGCAGGTGATACTAACTTCCTTGAAATGCAAGCAGTTGACCGCGTTGTATTCCGTGAAGAAAATGATAAAATACTTGACATGAAAGTGGTTGAAGATGCTGGTAGCTCGGAAACGCTTAAACCAGGTATGATCATTTCAGTACGTCGTTTACGTGATGAAAATTCAAGCTTGAAACGTCGTGACCTTAAACTGGTTGCTGCGCGTGATGCACAGGCTGCTGTGGCGAAACCTACTTTGATGGGTATCACACAAGCTTCATTAGGTACTGAAAGCTTTGTTTCTGCGGCTTCGTTCCAGGAAACAACCAAAGTACTTTCAGAAGCTGCGGTACGTGGAAAACGTGACGAATTGAAAGGTTTGAAAGAAAACGTAATCGTAGGTCACTTAATCCCGGCCGGTACTGGTATGCGTAAATATGTTGACATCATCGTTGGATCGAAAGAAGAATACGATGCATTGGCTGAATCACGCGAAAAACAGTCACGTAAAAAACGTGAATTGGTATAGTAGGATTTAGTTTAAGATAAAAAGAGTCGGTTCTGCACAAGCGGAACCGACTCTTTGTTTTTAGATGCTGTATAATTTTAGTAATTTTCACTTTCTAAACAATGTGAATAACCTGTTGCAAAATATATCCGGCACCCAATCACTACCGAAAACTTAACGATGGAAGACAACAAAGAAAACGAGCAGCAAATTAATGTAGAACTTTCGGAGGAAATGGCCGAAGGAGTTTACTCCAATCTTGCTATGATCGCGCATTCCAACAGCGAATTTATACTGGATTTTATTCGTCTGATGCCAGGCGTTCCCCGTGCAAAAGTGAAAGCGCGCATCATTATCACACCTGAACATGCAAAACGTTTGGTAGCCGCTCTAAAAGATAATATCGAAAAATACGAGGACCAGTACGGTCCGATTCAGAGCAATCACGATACCGATCCGACTTTTAACTTTCCAATCAGCTTCGGAGGCCCGGGCGGAGAAGCGTAATAGCAATAAAGTTTACTTATTAAATCCTGCTGCACGATACTATGGCAGCAGGATTTTTTGTTATTAAGTAACCCAAAAATTAAAGTTCGAAATTGTTCATATTGAAATATTCGAAGAAACAGGAAATCGTTTTAGTGATTTTGCGGATATTGCAGTCAAATTGTAAAATACCATTTATGAATACGCGTAGCACACATTTTCTTCTTGTTATATTGATAAGTTTTGTGATTTTTTCTTGTAAACAGGAAAAAAAAACAGAGACAGCCGCTGTTCAAAAAATACCTGTGGCCGTTACTGCAAAGAGCAGATTTAATATAGGAGATTCGATTGGAATCGGTTTCACACAGCCAGTCTCGACATTTTCTGTAAGATGGAATGGGATAGAAGTTAATGGAGCGAGACAAATACCAGATACTGTATTTGTCAAAGCTGAATCGGAAAAAACCGGTTGGAAACAACTTATTGTAAGTGGTACTACGAAATCCAAAGAGGCATTTACCGATACTTTATCAGTTGAACTGGTGTCTGACATTATACCAAAAGAAATGTCTTACAGCGTCTTGTCTTCTTACCCGCATCAAAAAACGAGTTTTACCGAGGGACTTGAATTTTATAAGGGTGAATTGTATGAAAGTACCGGAGAAAACGGAAAATCTCTTTTGTTAAAAATTGACTTAAAAACTGGTGCTACCATAAAATCGGTACCTCTGGCAGATCAATATTTTGGAGAAGGCTTGACGATTGTTAACGATAAGATTTACCAGTTAACCTGGACTACCGGTGTGGGTTTCCGTTACAATATGGATTTTACTCTGGACAAAACATTCACTTATTACACCCAGGGCTGGGGCATGACGCATCATGATTCGACAATTATCATGGGTGACGGATCAAATAAACTTTACTTTTTCAACACGGAATTCCAGAAAACGGGTGAAGTTGAAATTTATGATAACAAAGGTCCGGTTATAAAAATTAATGAACTGGAATATGTGGACGGATATATATTTGCAAATATTTGGGAAACAGACCGGATTATCCAGATTGACCCGGAAACTGGAAAAGTAGTGGCAACAATGGATATGAAGAAAATTATCCCAGCGGAAGTTGACCAAACCGGATCTAGCGTTTTGAATGGTATCGCACATCAGCCTATGGAAAATGCTTTTTATATAACCGGTAAAAACTGGCCAACTTTATTCAAAATTCGTGTTTCAGGAGCTGTTCAGAAAAACAAAAAAACACTGGCTTCAAAAAATTAAAATAATAGTTGAGGTGTCAATTCATGATAACCTTCTTTCAATTTTCCGGTACGAAATAGATTTACGAATTCGTGCGCTCTTCTGGTAGGTTCAGGTAAACGGTAATTCCCGGCGCAACGAATAGCAATATCCAGACTATCATTTAAGCTCATTCGATTTCCTGGTGAAATGAAAACCGGATTGGTTTTAAATTTGGATCTTAAAGCATATCCGATTACTTCTTCTTTGTTCATTATTGGCCGGTAATCACCTTTCTGAATACCAGGTTCATGCCATTTACCAAATAAAATATTTTTGGCACATCCCATCGTAACAGTACCAGTCAAAGCACCGAAATGAGCGGCAATTCCCATGCGTCTTGGATGGGCAATTCCATGTCCGTCAATCATGAAAACATCCGGCTTGACGGGTATTTGCTGTAAAGCCTGAACCAACGCGGGCACTTCTCTAAAAGCCAGAAATCCTGGTACATAAGGAAAACTGGTTTTACTCTCTACCATGGAATAAGCAATCGGCTGCAAATCAGAATAGCGAAGAATTACGATTCCCGCGAAAATAATTTCGCTGAATCTGTTCAGAGAAATATCAGCTCCGGCAATGGTTGTGATCGGAGATATAAGCGGGTCGAGATTTATTTTATCACGCAATTCATTTTGAATCTCTTTCGCTTCGGCCAGATTTAGGTCGTCATAATGTGTGGTATTTTCATTCATACTTTTAAATTTTCATTACGACATTAATGCTTTGTTAACCAATTTTTAAGTAGCTCTTGTTTAGTTTGGATAATTGATTATTACAAATGTCATTCCATCTGTCTCACTTACATTTCCTGCTCATCATGAAAATAAAATTATTCACAACGCTCTTTCTTGTTCTGGTTATTTCAATGAATTGCCAAAGTCAGCCGACTGGTACTGTCGGCAAACAGATGGAACAGATAAAATATAACGAATCTGGCTGCTTGTTTACAACGTACAAAGGTTTGGTTATGGCCGGATATCAGGGTTGGTTTACAGCCGAAGGTGATGGCAGCGGCCGTGGGTGGCATCATTATCAGAAAGGCGAAAAATTCGAACCGGGATTTGCCTCAGTTGATTTTTGGCCAGATGTTCGTGAGTATGAAAGAACTTACAAAACGACATTCAAATATGCAGACGGAAATACCGCAAATGTTTTTAGTCCCTATGATGAATCAACTGTTGATCTTCATTTTAAGTGGATGAAAGAACATGATATTGATGGCGTTTACATGCAGCGTTTTGTCAGCGAAATAAAAAGTGAAAGAGGAAAAAATCATTTTAACAAGGTTCTGGCTAATGCTTTAAAAGCCGCAAAGAAATACGGGAGAGCAATTAGCATCATGTACGATTTGAGCGGATCGGTTTCTGCTGATATGGACCTGATTACTCAGGACTGGGAGCAATTGCAGACAGTTTTCAAACTTTTTGATAACAAAGAAAATCCAACATATCTAAGACATAACGGTCGTCCGTTGCTGGCAATATGGGGCGTTGGATTTAATGATAGTAGAAAATATACGATTGGTGACATCCAGTCACTGGTAGGAAAATTAAAGGGCTCAAATGGAAAAATTTCTATTTTGCTAGGTGTGCCATATTATTGGAGAAGTCTGTCAAAGGATACAGAAAATTCCACATTGTTACACACTTTGATTAAAAGTGCTGATATCATTATGCCCTGGGCCGTTGGAAGATATAATTCTGATTCTTATAAAACTGTCGCTGCTAATCTGTCGGAAGATATCGCATGGTGTAAGAAAAATAACATTGGGTACATTCCACTGGTCTTTCCTGGATTCAGTTGGGGAAACTTGAAAAATGATAAAACATTGTATAACCAGATTCCAAGAGCCAAAGGTGATTTTTTGTGGAAGCAAATTGCAGGAGCAAAAATGGCGGGTGCAGAAGCTTTGTATGTAGCCATGTTTGATGAAATTGATGAAGGAACTGCCATTTTCAAAACAAAAAACGAAAAGGACGTTCCGCTTAATGGCGACGGAAAATTTGTGGGTATTGAAACCGGGCTCAGCACAGATTACTATTTATGGCTAACCGGGCAAGGAGCTAAATGGTTTCACGGAAATAAGGGGTTCAATGCTAAAAAACCGGTTCGTCAGAATTAACTCAAATTGGTTTCTTACAAATAATTCTCTTTATTAGCCTGATTTTGTAACCAACGAAAAAAATGAGATTGTTTCTTCGCCTGACTTTTCTTTGCCTGATTTTTACCGGGACTGTTTTTGCTCAAAAAATAACTCCGAAACCTGTTAGTACTTACCGCAATCCGGTTATCGCCGGTGATTTCGCTGATCCTTCTGTGATTCGGGTAGGAGATACTTATTATGCAGCAGGAACTTCATCAGAATGGGGGCCGGCTTATCCGATTTATACTTCAAAAAACCTGGTTGACTGGGAATATTTAGGTCCTGTTTTTGCGGAATTACCTTCCTGGACGATGGGAAGTTACTGGGCGCCGGAATTATTTTATCGCAACGGTACTTTTTTCGTGTATTACACAGCGCGCCGGAAATCTGACAAACAATCTTTCATTGGCGTGGCCAGCACAAAAGATCTGAAAAAAGGATTTACCGATCATGGTTTGCTATTGGAATGGACAAAGGAAGCTATCGACGGTTTTGTCGTTGAGGATAAGGGCAAATTATTTTTCACCTGGAAGGCATACGGATTGGATAAGGGTAGAGGAATTGAAATACTTGGCGCAGAGCTTTCTGATGATGGTCTGAAAGTCATTGGTAAGGAATTCACCTTGATAAAAGCAGATGCAAATAACTGGGAAAGTGGCGGGGCGGAAGGCCAGGCCCTATTTAAAAGAGGAAATTATTGGTACATGCTTTATTCCGGAAATGCATGTTGCGGTGAAAATTGTAATTATCAGGTAGGGTTGGCAAGAGCTGAAAAAATACAAGGGCCATGGACGAAATACTCAGGAAATCCGGTTCTTGTTAGTGATGAAACCTGGAAATGTCCGGGACACGGAACAGTTGTGACAACACCGGATAACCGTTATTTTTATTTACACCACGCCTACAATGGCGCTGATTTTACCTCCGCCGGCAGACAAGGTGTGTTAAGCGAACTTGTTTGGGATGAAACTACTAAATGGCCGTCGTTCCGATATGGAATAACAACGCCTGCGCAAGCAGAAACGCCATTAACTGCAAGTAGAAAAACAAATAAAGATGTAGAAATCAGTTTTGATAAAACAGCGAAAGAACTTTCCTGGGTTTATGATGTCAGTTTTCCCAAACCTGCACATAAAGTTCAGGATGGATTATTAGAAATAGAAAATAGCAACCCGACAACCACCGGTAATTTTCTTGGTCTGGTTGTAAAAAACGGAAATTACAATTTCTCAACAGAAATAATTCCGAATGAGGAAGTTGTACAAAATATTATCGTTTATGGTGACGCTAATAATGCCATCGGATTTGGTATCCAGAAAGACAAACTTACTTTGTGGCAAATAAAAGACGGAGTTTATAAAGTAATTAACACGGAGGAAATCAAAGGAAAATCGGAAGCCGTTAATTTGAAATTACAAAGTCGTTTTGGACGGTTTTTTGAATTTAGCTGGAATATTAAAGGCGAAAAAGCGAATCAGCCACCTCTGAAAATTGAAGGTTCATGGCTTCCGCGCTGGGATCGTGCTCCCCGGGTAGGAGTAAATGTTTCCGGAAATAAATCCGGAAAAAGTTCGATCCGTTCTATTCAGATGAATTACAATTAATAGGATTTTAAGAGTGTAAAACCTCCGGCATATCCTTTTGGAAATCTTCACCATAAATGCGGTTATATTCTCTGGCAAAATTCTCAAAAGTAGTTTTTGCCAGGGAATGTTTGCCCAAATGTGCCAGTGCCTTGCATTTAATGATCATCGCTTCCTCATTTACCGGATCAAAATAGAAAATATAATTGGCAAGTTTGATCAGGAATTCCGGATCATCGGAAATTTTTACCGTAGCGGCGAAACGTAAATAAGTATCAACAATTTCATTCGAAATTTCAGATTTGAAACTATCGAGCCACTCGTATTCAACATTGGACAAGAAATTACCACGTTTGGTAATCTCTGCCAACTCAGTAATATTTTCTTTATTCAAAGCGCGTTTGTTGCCAATGATGGCCAGATAATGTGTGTAATCGACATGAATTTTGTCGTAGTCAATCTTGATTTTCCAATAACCCGTTTCTTTTGAAACCTGGCAGTATTTCATTTTATCAAGAATCCCTTTCAGCTTCGCGATATTAACCGAGCGATTATTCCGGGCACTTTCCGATGGTTTATCAAACCAAAGTAATTCTTTCAATTTCTCAGAACTGATACCTTCCCAACGGATCGAATAAAGCAGAATGACCAGAAATAATTCCTTCACAAGCGGACTAAACTGCTTGGTGATTTCATTGCCTTCGTCATCAAACAATTGAAGATTTCCGAATAGGAAGATGCTGCTTTGAAGTGCAGTTATTTTGTTTTCACTTACAATTTCTTTCAGAACTGGAATTTCTGGCTCACCTTCTGTGATTGGGATAATTTCGGATTCTTTTGCTGCAACCGGTATTTCAGTTTTTGTCTCTTTTTTGGCATACTTGAAATAACTGAAAGCAAGTAGAGCCAAAACTACAAAACCGGCAGCGATCCAGACAGTTTTGTAGTTCTGGGCTTCAACCGCTGCGATTGGCTGTAACGATTCCAATGGCGGCGCATAAAGCGAATAGATTCCAATTTTTGTCTGGTTATTTTCAGCCTGATATGTCGTGACTGCTACGAATCTTCCACTCAATGAATCAAAAAATAAATCCGCATAAGACTGGATATCAACAAACTGATAGGGGATTTTAGATCCGACAATTTTAAAATCCGGTTTGGTCAGAGATCCTTTAATAAGCTGTAACTCGGAATTGAACTTATGTTTTGGAAAAATCAACGCATAATAACTGCTGTCTTTTTCATTAATGATCATAGAATTACCGTAGACAAAATCCTCTTCCGGTGTTTTTAGCTCGTAGATCTTTTTGAAACGGTGCGTTTTTGTATTAAAAAAGAGCAAATCATACCAGTTTCTCGGATTTAACATTTGTTGTCCGGTTGAACTTCCATAACCGCCAAGAATGTAAGCACCGTTTTGGGTTGTACCCAGAGCCGCTAAATATCTGGGAGTGAAAACTGAATCCTTCACATTGATATTTTCCCATTTTCCAGAAGACACATGATACCGCTGAACATTATTTTTATAAGCCAGATGACCATAACCTCCCAGAATATAAATGGAAGAATCCTGTGCGGAATAAAATTTGTTTGCATGCAGGAAATTCTTTTTTAGAGCAGCTGTTATTCCGGTTTTATCCCAGCTCCGGTTTTTTATATCAAAAGTTGAAACTTGCTGTTCGTCAATATAAATGTTGAATAATTGATTCTTGTTCTTATTAAAAAGGACTTGATTATCAATGTAAAGCGTCTGTTTTTGGTCATTGAATTTAACAATGCCAATGGTATTTCCAGCGATGTTATAACTAACCAGCGAATCTTTCGAAAGGAAATGAAGAACACCTTTATTTTGATCGAAACCGACTTTAACGAAATTTTGCATACTCAGCATCTGAACCGGCTGCCATTCATAATGCAATTTTTTTATCCACACCGGATTAACAGCCAAACCATCTTTTTTCTGGATTTCTTCAAGCGCTTTTAAGCCGTCCGTTTCATCCAGTGCCCAGTGGTATTTTAGCTGCGCGTTTTCCAGAATGGAGATATTCCTGATCTTCATCGGAGGCACATCCGTTGATTTGAAATCTTTATACTGATTTGCCCCAAACAAGATTTTAAAACATCCGTTATCCGTAATATTCACAGGCTGAGTAAAACTTTTGTCGCCGTAGACAACCCGAATGTTCTTTTTTTCTTTATCAAATTTCAGGGTAATTCTGTTCCATTTTTTGAAAAGATCATTGCCGGGAAAATCAAATGAGACGGGAGCAAATTTGTCTCCGATAACCAGTTTGAAATGTTGATTATTGGCACTGTTGTCATAAATCAGATCTATGTTTTGCTTATCATTTTCAATAAGCCTTACGATGTACCCGAAATAAATTTTCTTGTTGGCGAGAAATGAAAGCTCAAATGACAATTCAAAATTTTTGTCAAAACAGAAAGTATTATCCGGACTCAGATCCAAACCGGTTCTTTTGTCCTGTATCACCTCGAAACTGTCGAAGCCAAGGCCATAGGATTGTGCCTGGCAAAAGTGAAAAAAGCCGGGAATTAGTACAATGATTAATAAAAAGAAGAGAAACTTGAATTTCATAGGTATAAGATAGAGAGAAATAAAATTAAAATTCCCTCCAGGTAGTCATTAAGGGTCTTGTTAATCAATTATTAATTTTTTTTTAATGGATCAATGTTTAATTGGCACTTTATTTCAATCGCAATATGACATTATTGATTTAAAATTAAACAATAGTTAGTGTTTTTAATAACAGTATTTGTCTTGTGTAAGTTGGCAAGCTAAGCTGTTTATATTTGAACAAAGAATAAATCCTTAAAATTATAAGCACCGTTACAATTAATAAATTCAGTTTCATGATTCTTCCTTTCAAAACGTTTAAAATCCTTTTCTTAATCTTAGTTGGTTTTTGTTTTCATTATAATTCCCTGGCGCAAAAAAACGGTGTTGATAATTTAAAATATATTGATCTGCGGGTTGGAAATGTAGGGCAGCTTTTGGAGCCAACCAGACCAACAGTTCAGCTTCCTAACCAGATGATCCGGATGTTTCCGGAAAGAAAAGATTATCTCGACGACCAGATTTCCAGTTTTCCGCTTATTGTTGTTTCCCATCGCCTTGGACAGGCTTTTTCTATAAAACCGACTGTAAATCCAGTAACCGCTTCCGGCTGGAAACAAAAACTTGCTTACGATCACGATCTGGAAGTAACCCAGCCCTGGTATTATTCCACTTATCTGGTAGATGACGAAGTTACTGTTGAATTTACGCCGGGTAAGAAAACTGGAATTTTTCGTTTCGAATTTCCTGAGAAATCGTCCAAAAGTCTTTTGTTCAATCTTTATAATGAAGGTGAAGGTTCATGGAAATTTATTTCCGGAAATGAAATCATAGCAACAGAAATCTATCACGATGATATTCCGGTTTATATGTACGGAGTTTTCAGCGAAAAAGGTACAGCTGGTATTTTACAAAATGACAAAACTTCGTCAGCACAAACTATTAAAGGAAAAAATGCGAAAGCCTGGATTAGTTTTCCTGATAATAAAAACGGCAAAATCGAATTGAAATATGCCATTTCATACATCAGTCCCGAACAGGCCAAAAAGAATTTTGAAGCAGAATTAAAATCAACCGGTTTTGACGAATTAAAGAAAAAGGGAGAAAAAGTTTGGTCGGATGTCATAAACCAGATTCAGGTTGAAGGCGGTACAGAAGGGCAGAAGCGCAGTTTTTATTCCTCTCTTTACCGCACTTATGAACGTATGGTTGATATCTCTGAGGATAATCAATATTACAGCGGTTTTGATAAAAAGATACATAACAGCAATCGTCCCTTTTACGTGGACGACTGGACGTGGGACACTTATTTAGCACATCATCCTTTGCGAATTATTTTAAATCCTGCCCAGGAAGAGGATATGCTGAATTCATTTGTAAGCATGTATGATCAAAGCGGCTGGCTCCCAACATTTCCCGTACTTTTTGGAGATCACGCCTGTATGAATGGATTTCACTCTTCGGTTACTTTTTTGGATGGGTATAGAAAAGGACTTCGCAATTTCGATGTTTCAAAAGCATATTCCGGTATGTATAAAAATGCGACCGAGGCAACGATGCTTCCATGGAGAAACGGACCGAAATGTGAACTGGATGATATTTATCGTACCAAAGGTTTTTTTCCTGCTTTGAGAAAAGATGAAAAAGAAACGGTGAAACTGGTTGATCCTTTTGAAAAACGTCAGGCAGTTGCTGTTACGTTGGGCGGAAGTTATGATGACTGGGCGGTGGCTGAACTGGCAAAAGATCTGGGCAAACAGGGTGATTATAAAACTTTCAGCGCTCGTGCATTGAACTACAAAAATCTTTGGAGTACGGAGAAAAATATGTTCATGCCAAAAGACAGTAAAGGTGCCTGGATTCCTATCGATCCGAAATTTGACGGAGGCATGGGCGGTCGTGAATATTACGATGAAAATAATGGATATACTTACAAATGGCAGGTTCAGCACGATATCTCTGGATTAATCGGCTTGATGGGCGGGAAAAAACAATTTGAAAATAATCTGGATCAGCTTTACAGGGAAGATCTTGGGAGAAGCAAATATGAGTTCTGGGCGAAATTTCCTGATGCTACCGGACCTGTTGGTCAATATTCAATGGGAAATGAGCCAAGTTTTCATATTCCGTATTTATACAATTTCACGGATGCGCCCTGGAAAACACAAAAACGAATCCGCTTCCTGCTTGATGTATGGTTTAAAGACAATATTTTCGGAATTCCCGGTGATGAAGATGGCGGCGGTATGACGGCCTTTGTTGTCTTTTCATCCATGGGTTTTTATCCGGTTACACCTGGTAAGCCGGAATATACCATTGGCAGTCCTGTTTTTGAAAGAGTTTCAATTGCTCTTCCAAATGGAAAACAATTTAAAGTAATCGCTAACCATAGTTCTGTGGTCAATAAATACATCCAAAGCGCAAAGTTTGACGGCAAAGTTTTGAATGTGCCGACTTTCACGCATGAACAGCTCGTTGCCGGTGGAACGCTGGAACTTGAAATGGGACCAAAACCTAATAAAAGCTGGGGACTTGGTAAATAATCCTTTCTCTGTTAGCCATGAAATTTTAAGAACTTAACTATTCCTACCCTTAAAATTTTCCTTTTGGAAAATCCTTTAAATCAGGCTTATGGCCTGATTTTTTGTTTTTGTTATGCTTACTTAATAATATTGGCAGACTATTTTTACATCTTTTAAAAAAAATTGCACCATTATTCAGGAACAATTGTTCCTAAGTAGTAAAATAATTTTAGAACAATCGTTCAAGATGGTATATTTGTGTTATGGCACGAAAAAAGGAGTTTGATCCGGAAGAAAGAATGGAAAAGGCGCGTGATCTTTTTTGGGAAAAAGGTTACAACGCTACTTCTATGGAAGACCTCGTACAGACCATGGGCCTGAACAGAGGAAGTATATATGATACTTATGGTGACAAGCATAGTTTGTATTTACAGTGTCTTGGTAATTATGCAGCTGAAAAATTAAAAGAGCATAAGGAAGCTGCTTCGGGGACTTCTCCGATGGAACGCGTGGAAAATATGATCCGTAGTGCGGTAGAAGCAACGGTCAATACCGGCAAGTGTTGCATGGCAGTCAATTCAACTTTTGAACTTGCAGCTGTGGATCAAAGTGTACACTCCATTATCAAAAATAACTGGAAGGACATTGTTGATTTTTTCGAACAACTTTTAACAGATGCCAAAGCGCAGGGAGAAATTTCTGTCCATAAAGATCCAAAGCTTCTGGCGGAATTTATAGCTGCAAATTTCACAGGTTTATGGCAGACATTTATCTTGTCAAAGGATAAAAAACAGGTTGAAAAGCTGGCGGAGTTTTTAATCAATATGGTTAAAAACTAATTTTTTAAAATTATACGGAATGAAAATTCCTGAATTTATACGGAGGCCTGAAATCAGGCCTCTTTTTTGTTGCTCAATTAAACCAGTTACCGGTCTTACAAAACTTTGACCTGTTTGTATCTAATATTAATTGTCAAATAATGCTTCAGCTGTTATATTTGGAGTATGTCAAAAATGATTTCAGAAGATCTAAGAACGATCATGATCCAGAATGCTTTCGAAGTTCAGAATGAGCTTGGAAAAGATCATGCGCCGGTAGTTAAATTATATTCCCAATATGGAAAGGCAATATGGCTTTTGTCAGAGCTGGATCCGGCCAATAATATTGCATTCGGACTTTGTGATTTGGGTCAGGGTCATACAGAATTGAGTTATGTTTCCATTGACCACCTTGAAAGTATAAAACACGCCAGGCTAAAAGTGCCGATGGTGGAGATGGATAAAGATTTTATACCGCAGTATCCCATGAGTGTTTATGCAGAGGCTGCTAAAATGGTAAAAAGAATTACAGAAGATAAAGAAATTCTTGAACGTGCCGTAAAAGCGATTGCAGAAAGAGAATTTCAATAAGGATCGTTTTCTTAGGTATTTTTAATTTGAATTTGTGCCATGATCGGGCTAAATTGTTATTTCCAATAACTTCAAAATTATTAGGAATTTAGTACCGCCTTTACTCACGTTAACTTGTAATTATGCCCATGGCGTTGTCGATATGAAGTCGGGATTTTTACAAACCATTGCTTTTCTGTTCCTACATGCCATTTGTCTTGCGCAAAATGTAGAAGACTCCTATCGGTTTACTAATAATTTCAGCGTTGCAGAGCCTGCTTGTGCACCCGATTTATTACAGGTAAATGCGCTTGGTTCCTGTACATTAGGAGGTACGCCAGGTGCTTTTGTGGCTGACAATCTTGATTGCCAGATATCCCGAACTGTATACCATACCAATTTGAATTATGGGCTTATGTATTCCAATACAGCAGGGACAGTTTCTGAAACTTACACCATTCAAATGTATATCAAGAACACGAGATGGGGTAAAACATGGGCGCGGATTATTGATTTTTCAAATGGGCAACTGGATGAGGGAATTTATTTTAAAGATATTGCAGGCTCCAATGATCGTTGTATAGATTTTTTTCCGACAGGTATTGCTGGTGATTGCCCTTATTTCAAGCTGGATAAATATTATCTATTGACATTTACACGGAACGGACAAACGGGTGTCATGGATGTTTACGTCAACGATAAACTCTTTGTTTCTTATGACGACAGCGGCAAAAAATATGTAGGAAAAACAGGAGTTCCGATTTATATATTTCGTGATGATAATGAAGTTTCCTGCGAATCGGGCGAAGCAAATTTTGCCTTTTTGTCTTTTACGAATTACTATTCTTCGCAAACGTTGGTATCAAAAGATTATCAGAATATTTGCAGTGTTGCCAATATCAACGTAAGTGCTGATTTTTCTATTGATCCGGCCGCGGTGTGTGGAAATAAAAATGTTAAAGTTGCTTATACCGGTGTTTTGCCGTCGGCCACCGGATATTCTTTTCATTGGAATTTTGACGGTGCAAAGATTATCAGCGGATCGGATAAAGGTCCTTTCCTTTTGCATTGGAATGAGGAAGGTAATAAAAAGATTACACTAACAATAAAAAATGAGGCATGTGGTAAGGAAATAAGCAATACTAAACCGGCATACGTATCATTTATGAATATTTCCGTTGATATCGATGATAGCAAATGTGACGGGCAGGCAACTTTGACTGTAAATCCCAAAAACGGAATTTCTCCATTTCAGTTTTCCATTGATTCAATAAATTATCAGGCATTAAATGTTTTTAACGTTACTGCGAAAGATTACAAGATTTTTGTCAAAGATTATAATGGCTGCATCAATGACACATTAATTACAGTGAAACTAAATGGTGGAATTGAGTTAAAAACCATTTCTGACACAACAATTTGTATCGGGCAGGAAATTCAGTTGTTGACGACTGCAAATGTCACAAATTATTCCTGGACTCCTGCTGCCGGGCTTGATAATGCAGCGGCACTTGAACCTTTTGCCTCGCCACAACAAACAACCCAATACATTATTACCGCCACCGATAAAGGTTGCTCTTCCCAAGATACTGTCGCGGTGACCGTTATTCCTGAAATAAAGGTAATAGTTACCCCGGATTCTGACATACCGCCTAATACACCATTTCAGCTTATTTCATCCTCTCCGCAACTGACTGGTATTTCTGGTGTGAGTTACAGCTGGTCGCCGCCTTATGGGCTTAGTAATCCTGCAATAGCCAATCCAAATGCTACGCTTAGCGCAAGCCAGGTTTATTCGGTTATTTTGAGTACACCACAAGGATGTAGCGGAACGGGTCAAGTGACGTTGACCGTAATTCCTCCTGCTTCAATAACCCTTCCCGATATATTTACACCTGATGGTGATGGTAAAAACGAAATGTTGACACCCATAACGAATCGTATTGCTTCACTTAATTATCTGAGAATTTACAATCGCTGGGGCGAAGTAATTTATTTTTCCAAACAGCTGAGCCAGGGATGGGACGGGAAAACCCATGGAATCAAATCTGATAGCGGTGTTTATGTTTGGAAAATGGAAGCTGTGACTACAAGCGGTGAAATTGTAAGTAGAAGCGGAACGGTTTTATTGGTAAGATGAGTAATGAGCCAACATAGCTGATTACTCATTCTTCAATTTGGTAATTGATTCATCATTTCCACCATGATGGTTAATCCCTCAGGTGAGTATGTCCAGTCCATAAAATCTGCTGTTTCCTTGCTTTCTTCAACAAATCTGGCAAACATCAGTTTTTCATAATGAGCAATTGCCGATTTTAAATCGCTAAACTTTCCGCTGGTTAAGCTCTCAAATAAGTCCATAGCATCAAGCATTGCCGTATTCACACCTTCTCCGTTGGGAGGTAAGAGATGCGCTGCGTCACCGAGCAAAGTTATGTTTGGCTGTGTTTCCCAATATTGGTCCATGGGCATAGCATATAAAGGCCTGGGTATAAAATGTGTCTGATCATAGTCAAATAATTCCTGCCAAATACTGTCCCAGTTGACGTATTCTTTGTTGAACCATTCCGAAACTTGTTTGCTATTTTTTAAATCAATACCGCTTTCCTTAGCCCAATTGGCACTTGTTTTCCAGCCAATATAAAAGTCGAGACTACCGTCGCCTTTGGCACTAGCAAATATTGTTTTTGAATCGCCCATGGCAGAAATTTTCCCGCCTTTTAACAAACCGTGGATTTTTGGTGTGTTTTTTTCCGAATCAGGAATATTTCCTGTTAAAAAAGTAACGCCTGAATAAATCGGTTTTATTGGAGTGATAACCGGACGAATCCTGGAATTAGCTCCATCTGCTCCAATGACAATATCGGCAAAAGCAGTCTTTCCATTTTGAAAAATTATTTTCCAGGTATTGCCAATGTTTTCAAGCGAAACAATGTGACTATCCCAAACAACTGTGTCGGGTTTTAATGAATCCAGTAAAATATCTCTTAATGGTCCGCGATCAATTTCAGGTCTGAAATATTTATCCCCAAAATTACCTGTAGACTCTTTGGTATGGTCATCATAAACAATGGTTCCATGTTGATCCACAACCCGATACCTATCATTATCTGGTCTGTAATTCGCTTTGAAGGCATCCATCAAGCCAGCTTCTTCAATTGCCTTTAATCCTGATTCGAAATGCAGGTCAAGTGTAGCGCCCTGTACTCTTACATCTCTGTTTTCATCTCTTTCGTATACTTTCACATTTACTCCTTTGCACTGGAGTAATCGTGCCAATGTTAATCCTCCCGGACCACCACCAACAATTGCGACTTCTTTATTTTGTAGTAACATAATTTCTATTTTTATGACCACAAAATTATATTTACATTTATAATTAAAATATCTGTTTTTGATATAAAAATAGTCGTAAATGAAAGTTTCAGTTACAGATAAATTTAGGTCTGGTGTTGCTTTACAATTTGCCAAGGCAATTGGTGCAACTGTTCAGGGCCGATTTTATAATATTCCCAAAAGTAAGGGGGAGGGTTACATCACCGGTTTTTCATGGGAGAACAACGAGCTGCGGATGATGGTGAGAAATTATTATCTGAACGAGGAAGTTTTATTGGAGCGGACAAATGAGTTTGCAGAAGGCCAGAACGACATTATTTTTTCACTAAGCGGTGTTATTACTTCCACAGTAAAAGAAGAAAAACAACTGGCATCCGAGCAGACAAATGTATTCATCTGTATGCAGTCAGTTTCATCGGTACTCACAATGCCTTCAAATACTTTTTTTAGAAATATAGCGATCGCAGTTTCCCGGCAATACCTCCGTCAGCGCTTTGGAGACATAATGCATCCGGTTGTAATCAGTATTCTGGAAGGTAAAGAGAACTTTGCTTTTGAGACAGGCATTTCACCTGAAATGATTAAAACGGCGAGTGAAATTGTGCATCTGCCTGTGCCGGAAAGTTTGGAAAGTCATTACTGTAAACTGAAATGTGAAGAATTACTTTGTTACATATTTACCCTGCTCATTCAAAGGGAATCTATGCCTACAAGTGTTATGCATATTGACGATATCAAGGCTATTTATGCGATTAAGTTACGTTTGCAGTCGAGGCTGGACGAGCCCCCGAATATTGGTAAGCTGGCCGTAGAAGCTGGGATGAGCGAGCCTAAACTGCGAAAACTTTTTAAACAAACATTCGGAAAAGGCGTTTTTGAATATTACCAGTTTTCACGAATGCAGCAAGCCGCACGTTTACTCAGGGAAGAACGATTGACGGTTTCTGAGGTTGGTTATCAGTTGGGTTTTACCAATCTGAGTCATTTTTCAAGAGTTTTTGAGCAGCATATGGGCATGAAACCTAAGAAGTATTCAGCCATGTAAATTAGAGATTTGTTTCAAGGATAATTTGAATTTCAATTATCAAAACTTTAAAAACCTCTAAAACTACTTAAAGCAAAAAACACCTGACAAATCAATGTCAAGTGTTTCATTTTTGTCGGGGAGACAGGATTCGAACCTGCGACCCTCTGGTCCCAAACCAGATGCGCTACCGGGCTGCGCCACTCCCCGAATCCAAGTATTTTCTTTTCAGTAAAAAGCACTTATCATCTCTGATAAGTGCTTTTCGTGGACTTGTAGGGATTCGAACCCCAAACCTCCTCATCCGTAGTGAGGTGCTCTATCCAATTGAGCTACAAATCCATTCCTTGAATTGGACTGCAAAGATAGAGTTTGCTTTTTGATTATGCAAATATTGGAAGAAAATAATTTTAAAATTTTTATCTAAAATTTTATTTACCCTGATAATCAGGTTTTTTCTTTTGTAAAAAAGATGAAATTCCTTCGGTGGCGTCCTGTGTTTTTTGAAGTAAATCCTGATTTTCCATTTCAAGATTTAATATTTCAGTCAGATTAGATTCGAAGGATTGATTGAAAACTTTTTTAATTGCGCCAATCGCTTTGGTAGGCGCATAGCGGTAATACGAGATAGATTCGTTAACTGCTTCGTCCAATTTTTCTCTCGGAACTGATTTGTTTATTAATCCAATCTGAACGGCTTCCGGTGCGTAAACTTTTCTTCCTGTTGAGGCTAATTCAAAAGCTCTGGCCATTCCTATCAATCTCGGCAAAAAGAATGAAGCACCTGCATCCGGCATCAATCCAATTTGGACAAACATCTGGCTTAAATAGGAATCTTCACTGGCAATGATCAAGTCACAGGCAAGAGCAAGCGAACATCCGGCGCCAACAGCCAGACCGTTCAATCTGCAAATAACCGGTTTTGGAATATTTCTTATAGTTTCAATCATCGGATTATATCCTTCACGAAGCATTTCTCCGGCACTTTTTGCGGATTCCATGGCCGCTTTTAAATCCGCTCCTGAGCAAAATGCCTTTTCACCTTCACCAGTCAAAACAATTACCCGAACAGAAGAATCTTCTCCCGCTTGCTGAAATGCAGTGGTAATTTCTTTGATTAAATCCAGCGTCAAGGCATTGTGTACCGCCGGTCTGTTGAGGCTGATCCTGACAACACCCTCATGATTGTTGAAAAGAAGATTTTGGTAAGTAGCCATAGTAAAGGATGAAGATTATTCCGGGACTTAATTTGTCAAATATAAGTCGGTAATCTTTCAGCCTTACTGCTATCGCTTTTAGAATAAAAAATAAATGGCGGCGCTGCTCACAGCAAGTCCGCACGCAAATCCTGCAATAATTTGTGCAGGCGTATGGGCATTTAAATAAAGTCTGGCGCTTAATAAAATACCACTGATCAGTATTACGATAAGAAGCGGGGTCAACAATAAATGTTCTTCAAAACGAAGGATTAGTCCCGTCAGAATGCCAATTGCACCACCCATGCCGGTTGCATGTGCACTAATTTTCCATGATAAACTCACGACGGCCACGATAATTAAAGAAATGGTAACACTTCCGAGAATAATAGAAATTTGCGGAGCCAGTTCAGCTATCGGCTGCAATTTCCATCCGAATAAATAGGTGGCAATGGCATAAATAATACCCGTTGCAAGGTAAGGCAAACGTCTTTCACTCAGGGAATCTACATGCAAAGTGCTGACAATGCCCAGTCGATAGAAATAATATATGACAATTGTAGGTGCTACAAAAGTGTTCAAAAATATCAAAAGTAAAAGGCTGCCCAGTCCCGGAAGTTCCAGCGCACTAACGCCGGCAAGTTCAGGTGTGATAAGGAAAAGGACTGCAAAAAGATATGTAGTAATGATCAGAGGGTGAAATACTACGGATAAAAATGTGGCGATTCGGGTATTCAAAATTGGATATGCGTTAGTCATAGTTTGCAAGAAACAAAATTAAGCCATAAACCAGTTCGGGCAATGACCTTTTTAAACATAAAAGTAAGTTGGTCTTTTAGAATAGGTTTTCGTAGGGTATTTTGTAATTTTGCGCCTCATAAAAAATTGAAAGTTTACAGTTGAGTTTTAATAAGGATTGAATTTATATTAAGATGGGACCTTTGCAGATCAAAGAATTATTACAACAGACTCCGGATGGACAATCCGTTACCCTGAAAGGTTGGGTACGTACGAAACGTGAAAGTAAAAACGCGATTTTTATAGCGCTTAACGACGGATCAACCATTCATAATATTCAGGCGGTGGCCGCTCCGGGACAATTCTCTGCTGAACTTTTGCTGACTGTCACCACTGGTTCTTGTCTAAAAATAACGGGCCAGCTTGTAGCATCTCAGGGTTCTGGTCAGGCTGTGGAGGTTAAAATCGATGATATATTTGTTTATGGAACGGCAGATGTGGATTCTTATCCGTTGCAGCCAAAAAGACATTCGCTTGAATTTTTACGTGAAATAGCGCATTTACGCCCACGTACGAATACTTTCAGTGCAATTTTACGTATTCGTCATGCCCTGGCTTTTGCGGTTCATAAATATTATAACGACAGAGGGTTTTTCTATCTTCATACACCAATCATCACTGCTTCCGATGCGGAAGGTGCTGGTGAAATGTTCCGCGTTACGACGCTGGATCTGGAAAAATTGCCAAGAACAGACGAAGGCGCAATTAACTTCAAAGAAGACTTTTTTGGAAGAGAAGCAAACCTGACGGTATCCGGCCAATTGGAAGGCGAGTTGGGAGCGATGGCACTTTCAAAAATTTATACTTTCGGCCCAACGTTCCGTGCGGAAAATTCAAACACAACCCGCCATTTGGCTGAGTTTTGGATGATTGAGCCTGAAATGGCTTTTTTTGAGCTGGAAGATAATATGGATCTGGCGGAAGATTTCATCAAGACTGTTATCACTTATGCACTTGAAAACTGCAAAGATGATCTGGCATTCCTTGAAAACCGTTTGGCAGAAGAAGATAAAAATAAACCACAAAACGAACGTTCAATTCCACTTTTGGAAAAATTGAATTTTGTTGTTGAAAATGCATTTGAGCGTCTGACTTACACAGAAGCGATCGATATTCTTTTAAAATCGAAACCACATAAAGAAAAGAAATTCCAGTATCCTGTAGGTTGGGGAATTGATTTGTCCAGCGAACATGAGCGTTACCTGGTTGAAAAACATTTCAAAAAACCGGTTATCCTGACCAACTATCCGCGTGAGATCAAATCGTTCTATATGAAATTGGATGACGATGGAAAAACGGTTCGTGCGATGGACGTTCTTTTCCCTGGAATCGGAGAGATTATCGGCGGGAGTCAGCGTGAAGATAACTACGAGAAATTACTGGAACGTGTTCATGAAGTAGGAATCGATCCGGAAACAATCTGGTGGTATCTGGAAACGCGTAAATTCGGAACGGCGCCTCACTCCGGTTTTGGTCTGGGTTTTGAGCGTCTGGTATTGTTCGTGACCGGAATGGGTAACATCCGTGATGTGATTCCTTTCCCAAGATATCCAAAAAGCGCTGAGTTTTAATCAGCGCTTTCTGAAACTATTTTTCACCGTAATAGCAGGCAAAAACGCTGTTGCGGTGAAGAATATCATAATGAGAAAAGCCGGAATAACGCAGCAAACCAAGCTGAAACGGCAAAGAACGCGGAGAGTCTTCCTTGTCAATATAAGCGAAGACTTTTTCTTTATATTCCGCTCCGCCAAGCGATTCCAGATAATCGCCATAACGTTTCCACATCAATTGATGAACGCCCGGTTCATCAAAAGAAACTAGATCGGAAACATAAATTCTTCCGCCTGGTTTTAGCCAGATATATAATTTTTCAAAGGTTTCCTGCCAGTCTTCATCGTCGCGAAGGTGATGCAAAACGGCTCCCGCCAGAATACAATCAAAGGAATTTTCTTCAAAATCCAGATCGCGAAGATCTGATTGATAGGTTTGAACATATTTCACACCGGAACCTTCAATGCGCTCACTGGCTCTTGTCAGCATAGGTTGACTAAGATCTACCAGATGACATGCCAACGGATGAACTTCCTGTATAACTCTCAACGTAAAATTTCCTGCACCACAGCCAATATCCAGAATCGTATCGTTAGGTTTTAAATGTAAAGCGGCTGTTTCTGCCACCAGATCCAGTACCAAAGGCGCATCAATTGTTGCCTGCTGACCGGTTTCAAGCTTGCTGAAACGCTCAACATCATGATCAAAACGGGTCTGGATTTCCTGAATTGTTGATTTTTGTGCTAATGGAGTTGTCATTTATTTTGCCGGGTTTGTCTGTGGTGTTAACATATTTTGGAATCAATCTAAATCGGAGTCAGGTTCTTTACTTTCTAATATATATCTTTGTAAGCCTGGAAAATTTTATTTTGTATACATTTCGATTTATAATGTAATACGAAGATAACGCATAACCGGGTTGCTATCATATTGAAATAGATTAGATAAAATATAGAAAATGCTGACTGTTTATCGTTAGTATTTAACGTTTAAAAAACTTTAATGGCCAAAAGCCTATGTTGAAAAAAGTGCAGCCGAAAGTGTGGTGGGCGGCGTTATTTGCCGTATTTGTAATAGTGCTTTCCCTGGTTTGGGTAAGGAACAGTAAATCTCACGATCTGGTCAATTTCAAAAGAAATGCCAAATCAAATCCCAATCTTGATCCTGTCGAAATTCGAAATCCGGATGCAAAAACGCAGGCTAAAATAGAACAAATTCAAGATATTTTCAGAAGGAAAAGGAATGCAGGTTTCAACGGAAATGTGCTGATTGTTCAGAAAGGGAAAATCCTTTATCAGAATTCTTTTGGTTATGCGCACTTGCGGGATAAGGATTCGCTGCAAAGTCACTCCAAATTTCAACTTGCTTCTTTGTCGAAACCTTTTACGGCTGTTGCCGTTCTGAAATTAGTTCAGGAAGGAAAGGTAAGTCTGGATGATTCTGTTCAAAGGTTTTTTCCTGATTTTCCATACCACGGCGTAAAAGTGGATATGCTGCTAAGTCACAGAAGTGGTTTGCCGAATTATATTTATTCATTTCCGGACAGCGTTCGTCATGGTAAAAAGTTTCCAACCAATATGACGGTGATGGATTGGTATGCGAAGGTGGTTCCTACGCCGCATCCATACAACCGGCCGGGTCGTTCTTTTAATTATTGCAATACAAATTATTGCGTTCTGGCAGCCATCGTTGAAAAAGTAAGCGGAGACTCGTTTAACAATTTCGTACATAACGAGATTTTTACACCACTTGGAATGAACAATACTGTTTTGGTAACGGATACTTCGGAAAGTGCCATGATGTACCGGACCGTCGGTCATCAATATGGCCGGATGCTGGCCAAGGATTATTATGATGATGTGGTTGGGGATAAAGGTTTGTATTCTACCACGGGAGATATTTACCGTTTTTATGCCGGACTGACTTCCGGTTTATTGATAAATAAAAAACTGTTAACGGAAGCCTGGACGCCAAGAAGTTTTGAGCGTGACGGAATCAGAAATTACGGTTACGGATTCCGTATGCACGTAAAACCGGATCATTCCACAAGATTCATTTATCACGGCGGCTGGTGGAAAGGATACAATTCCATGTTCTGGATCTGTCCGGAGGATGAGGCGGTGATTATCATTTTAGGAAATTCATACAACAAAAATATATACGATATCAAAGAGTTATTAACGGTGCTGCACGGCAGCGAAAGTGAAAAGCTGGAAGATATCGAGAAAGACCTTTAGCTTAGTTTGAAATCGGCGGTTAATTCAGGATATTTGCCGGACTTAACGAATACTCACCTCAATGTCAGAAACTGCTTATACAATACCTGCATCTTTACTTCTGGGTTTACCGATTCTGGCATTTTTTGTTTTGTGGCTTGGCGGAAAAAATCTGAATAAGCCGGCAGGTTGGATTGGCGCGTTTATCACGGCTATTGGATTAGTGATAAGTATTTATTTTGCTGATATTGAAACGCTGCACACAGTACAAATCAACTGGGTTCTTATCGGGCAAACCAATATTGAACTCTCTTTTCGCTTCGATGAACTGACGCTGATTATGCTGATCATTGTTCATTTCGTAGCATTTCTGGTTCAGATTTATTCCATGTCCTATTTGCATGGCGACAAGAATCTTCACCGTTATTTTGCTTTTATTCAGCTTTTCCTTTTTTCAATGGTTGGAATTGTACTTGCCGGAAATCTTCTGGTAATGTATATTTTCTGGGAACTGGTGGGGCTTTCTTCTTATTTGTTGATTGGTTTCTGGTATTTCAAACCACGCGCAGTCTGGGCGGCTCAGAAAGCTTTTGTGTTAAATAGAATCGGAGATGCAGCATTCCTGACCGGAATTTTAATGCTGTTTTACTATATCGGTTCTACCGACTTTGAGGTGCTCGCCACCTCCATCCAAACGCTTGATCCGGGAATTTTAACCGGAATTGGTTTATGTCTTTTCGGTGGTTGCATGGGAAAATCGGCTCAGTTTCCACTATCAGGTTGGTTGCCGGATGCCATGGAAGGGCCAACGCCTGTTTCAGCCTTAATCCATGCCGCGACGATGGTGGCTGCCGGGATATTTTTATTGGCGAGAATTTCCTTTCTTTTAACACCAGAAGCACAAATTGTCATTGCTTGCATTGGAACAATTACAATGGTAATCGGGGCCGTAAAAGCGACGCAGGTTTGGGATATTAAAAGAGTACTGGCATATTCAACCATGTCTCAATTAGGTTTGATGGTTATCGCCGTCGGACTTGGTAGCTGGCGGACTGCACTTTTTCATTTGGCAACGCATGCATTTTTTAAAGCCGGATTATTTCTTTCGGCCGGTTCCGTTATTCATGCTGTCACACCTTCGGAAAATGACGAAACTTTTGATCCGCAGGATATGAGGACGATGGGCGGACTTCGAAAATATTTGCCGATCACTTTTATCTGTTTTGTAATCTGTTCATCCGCTTTGGCCGGACTTCCGTTTTTCTCTGGATTTTTGTCAAAAGATGCGATTATTGTAGAAGCATTTTTCTGGGCTGAAAAACATGGAGCATGGGCTTATTTTTTCCCGGTTATCATTATGGTTTCTGCCGGAGTTACGGCTTATTATATGGCACGCCAGGTTTGGCTGATATTTTTAGGCGAAAATAGATACCAGATTTTCAAATCCGTTCATCCGCACGAATCTCCTCTAACCATGTGGGGGCCGATGTCTTTGTTGGCTGCGCTTTCTGTGTTTATCTGGTTTTCCTGGAATCCGTTTGACGCATCATATGGCTGGTTTTTAGAATTGGTAGGAGCAGAGGAATTCGGACATATTCTTTGGGTGCCATTTGTGGCAACCGGCGTTACGGTATTATCTATTTTTCTTGCATTTAAAGAAACCAAGGCAGAAGATCCTTTCTCGATGTATGCCGGGAATTCTAAAAATTCAATTCCGGTTTTGAAAAAACTGGCCGGATTAAACGAATTTTCCAGAGAGAATTTTTTCATCAAATCCTTTGCTTTTATTTCAGCCGGATTAATGCAGTTTGAAGCGCAGATTGTCAATTCTTTTGTAGATGGCGTAGCAAAATGGAGCGTAGTTATGGCGCATGCGCTGAGCTGGGGAGACAGAAATATTGTTGACGGCGGTGTAAAGCTGACTGTTTATACAATTAAATCGGCCGGACAAGGAGTTCGCGGATTACAAAACGGGAAAATTCAATCCTATTATTTAGTGACTGCATTAGGAGTAGTTCTTCTGGTTTTGTGGTTAATGATTTTATAAGAAAATAATTCAAGGGCACGGTCTGCTCCTTATCATATATTCGTTTCAGTTTATCCTAATGATTGATCATATACTTTCCTTACTGATTGCTATTCCATTATTCGGAGCCGTAGCCGTTTCTTTCTGGCCGTCCCAGCGTGCCGGTGATTTCCGATTGATTGCGCTGTCAGTTTTGCTTTTGGAATTATTAACCGGGCTTTCATTATTTCTCTTTTTTGATAATCAAAATACAGGTTTTCAATTAAGCGAAACGGCAGACTGGATCACACTTCCAATTGGTTCTTTGGGAACAGTATCTATTGATTATGCATTGGCAGTTGACGGAATCAGTTTTCCTCTGGTTTTATTAGCGGTTGTCGTTCTGTTTGTGGGAATGATCAGTTCATGGAGTATCAATCAGAAAACAAGAGCGTATTTTGCTTTATATCTTGTTTTAAGTGCCAGTATAATCGGTTGTTTCCTGGCTCAGGATTTCTTCCTTTTTTATCTGTTTTTCGAATTTATGCTTTTGCCCATGTATTTTCTCATTGGTTTATGGGGCGGACCGAGACGGGAATATGCAGCACTCAAATTTTTTGTTTATACATTTTTTGGATCATTATTAATTCTGATCGTCATGATCGGATTATATCTTTCTGTAATCGATCCTATTGAAACAGCACGTGCTGTCGGAATTCTGGGGCCGGAAGATCTGGTACAAACAGATGTGATTTTACAAATTCAGCAATGGCTTGCAGATGGAAGAATTGGTACGGATCAGCTGGTTCATACGTTCCGTTTTTCTTATTTATCTGATGCAGGAAATTATATTCCGGGCTCAATTTTAAGTCCTGAAACAGAATTTATCTTATTTGGAATTCCGGTTCGTCTCTTGGCTTTCTGGTTTTTGTTTATTGGTTTTGCTGTGAAACTGCCGGTCGTTCCAGTACACACGTGGTTGCCTGATGCGCACGTAGAAGCACCTACGCCAATTTCAGTAGTTCTGGCAGGTATTCTTTTAAAAATCGGAGGTTATGGTTTTATAAGAATTGTTGACGGATTTTTTCCTGTTGAGGCGCAATATAGCATGGTTCCGCTTGCAGTTTTAGGAATGATTTCTATTGTGTACGGTGGATTTAATGCTTTGGGACAAAGTGATCTTAAAAAGATGATCGCTTATTCTTCTGTCTCTCACATGGGTTTTGTTTTGCTTGGTATCGCCGCATTTACAGCCGAAGGTATCAATGGAGCTATATATCAAATGGTGAGTCACGGTGTACTTTCTTCAATGTTATTCCTTTTGGCAGGTGTTATTTACGACCGTACACATGACCGTAAAATCGATAATTACCGTGGATTGATCGGTCCGATGCCTCGCTATACTGTTTTGACAGGAATTGCATTTTTTGCTTCGCTCGGATTACCTGGATTCTCAGGTTTTGTTGGAGAATTGTTTACTTTGATGGGTGCATTTCAGGCAGCGGCTTTGCCTGTTTGGGTTCCTGCGCTTTCTACTTTGGGAATTGTATTGGCAGCGGCTTACTTTCTCTGGACTTATCAACGTATGTTTTTCGGGTCGTTTTGGTATAAAAATGACAGTTCTATCAGATTGACTGATTTAACAATTCGCGAAACGGCTCTTTTGGTTCCACTTGCTATTCTTTCGGTTTTATTAGGAATTTTGCCTGGATTATTGTTCGATATGACGGGGCCAACGGTTCAGGCCTGGCTGGAAAGGTTGCAATAATTTTTTTTGCCACGAATACACGAATTTTTCACGAATTGGTTTTAAATTATGATGAGCCGTCCGGTGAAAGTAGACTACTCATAAATATCTTTTCGATGGCCTAAGGCGATAACATCGATTATTAATTCCTTATCCAATATTTCATAAATAACCCGATAATTACCAATTCGTATCCGATAACCATCTCTGCCTTTCAATTTTTTGCAGCCATCAGGTCTTGGGTTATTTTCAAGTGCGGCAATTGTAGGAATAATTGATGACACAATTTTGTCAGGAAGATTATCCAATTGCTTTTGAGCTTTCTTTGATAAGTAAACAGAATACTCAGGCATTTTTTGATTCGCGATTGTTTAGGTAATCCGAAAATAGGATTCGAGTTCCATCGTTTTCCTTTTTTGCTTCATCATACAATCGCACATCTTCCTGATCTTCCAACGCTTCTATAATATTGTCAAACTCATTTAGCGGAAGCACAACGAGTTGCTCTCCTTCGTTGCCAACTATGTATTTTGGGTGTAAAGCTATCATAATCTTTTACTTATAGTCAGGAAATTTAAATGGCAAACTGAGGAGGCTAAATTCTATTCTTCATCAATTTAGATAATGATCTTTTGAATTCAAAGCAGGACTTCTATTAACTATAACGAATTCTAATAATAGAAGTCACACTTTGTTAATTTACTTCCCAAAAATCCGATCAAAACTAAACCGGTTTTTCTTCGATAATGCTTCCAGTTTTTGCTGTTGTTCGTTTGTCAGAACATACAAAATCTCCTCTCTTTTTGCTTCTGCCAATTGTTTGTGATCCCGGCGTTTCGCTTCATCATTTCTGGATAATTTCCTGTCTTTGCGAGCATAACGTTTTTCAATCTTTTTGATTTGTTTCACCTGTCTTTTGGAAAGATCAAGATCACCAGCGAATTTTTCAAGATTTTTTTCTAACCTTTTGTTATTCAGCTTTGGGTTAATGGTGGTTGTTTCCTGAAAATCTTCTGAATCTTTGGAAGATGAATTGTTGGAAGTCGCGCAGCCTGTAAATAATAATCCGGTTAAAGCAAGAAATAAAAAGATGAGTTTTTTCATGGACGGCATTTTGTTGAAATGAATATTGATGGTACTAACGAAGCATGCGTTGAAAAGAATATAAACCGGAAATGAAAAATCTGTTGGAAAACTTCTTTCACTATCCTTTACACAAATTGGCTTATTTAAATAAAATCACTTTTGCCCATAGCCGCCGATAGTATTTTTCAGTAAGAATCCAGTAATTGTAGTTGTGTTTGTGAATGTAAGCCATAAAAGTTTTTCATAAGTACTTCTTTTACCAAATTTTATTTCCTTTTCCCTTATTTTTCTAATGAAAGAAAATTCTACTTCGCACCGGTTGTTATCTCTGGATACGCTGCGTGGGTTTGACATGTTTTGGATTTCCGGTGGCGAAGATATCTTTGCTGTTTTAGCCAAAGTCACCGGCTGGTCGTGGGCCGTATTTATTGCACATCAGCTTACCCATCCCGACTGGAATGGTTTCCGTGCCTATGATTTAATTTTCCCTACTTTCCTTTTTATGGCAGGTGTATCAACGCCATTTTCATTGGGAAGCCGTTTGGAAAAAGGAGTGCCGGCCTCAGATTTAATTCGTAAAGTAATTCAGAGAGGCATTATCCTTGTTTTTTTAGGGATCATCTATAACAATGGAATTTTTCATACCGAATGGGCTAATATGCGTTATCCAAGTGTTTTGGGACGTATCGGTTTGGCAGGAATGTTTGCGCAGATTATCTATTTGTATACCGGAAAAACAAGTCGCTGGATCTGGTTTGCTGGTTTGTTATTAGGCTACTGGGCATTTATGATGTATTTCCCGGTTCCGGGTTGCGAAGCCGGATTAATGACGATGGAATGTAATCCTGCAAGTTATTTTGACAGAATGATTCTTCCAGGACGTCTGCATTTAAAAATTCACGATCCGGAAGGTTTGGTTTCAACAATTCCAGCTATTGCAACTGGATTAATGGGAATATTTTCAGGAGAAATTCTAAGAACTGATTCTGCTAAACTTTCTCAAAATAAAAAAGTACTTTATCTTGTAGCTGGTGGTGTTGTCAGTTTGATTATCTCACAGCTTTGGGATATTGTTTTTCCAATCAATAAGAATTTGTGGACAAGTTCGTTTGTGCTTTGCGCAGGCGGATGCAGCGTATTGTTACTTGCATTTTTCTATTGGATCGTAGATGTTTTGAATTATCGTCGCTGGACATTCTTTTTCGTAGTAATCGGAATGAACTCGATTGTAATTTACATGGTCGGCCGTTATATTGATTTTGAATATACCGCAGAAGCAATTTTCGGTGGGTTACTGGATTTCTTCCCTGAACCGATACCTGCCGTTGGAGGCGTGCTTGCATTCATTGGCGTACAATGGGCATTCATGTATTTGTTGTGGAGAAATAAATTGTTTTTAAAGGTGTAGGGGCGACCCTAGTGGTCGCCCTCGGAATTATCCGGGAATATGGTCCTCGGAATTACCCGGGAATATAACCTTGGAACTATCCGGGAATATAGCCTTGGAAGATCCGGGAATATCGCCCTTGGAAGAATCCGGGAATATGGTCCTTAAAATTATCCGGAATATCGCCCTTGGAACTACCGGAGGACATTGTCCTTGGAACTATCCAGGAATATCGCCCAGGCAACTATTTGGAAATTCTCCGGGTTTTCCGAATAGTTGCAAAGAATTTCCAGATATTTGCTGAGAAATAAAAGGAGATCAGGGTTTAAAGGGTAAAAGGAGATCAGGATTGAAAGGGTAACCACAAGGGATTACCCCAACAGGATTACCCCCAACAGAATTACCCCAACGAGACCGAAATTCTCAGCGTGGCCAACGAAGAAATAAAGTAGATAAATGTCAATACAAGTAACGAATCTTACAAAAGTTTACGGAACGCAGCGTGCAGTGGACGGGATTTCTTTTTCCCTGAAACCCGGAGAAATTGTAGGTTTTCTTGGGCCAAACGGTGCAGGGAAATCAACAACGATGAAGATTCTTACCGGTTATCTTAATTCCACTTCGGGAACAGCAACGGTTGCCGATTTTGATGTGCAGCAACAAGCCATGCCCGCGCGCCGGGCTATTGGATATTTGCCCGAGCATAATCCACTATATCTGGATATGTACGTCCGGGAATTTCTGCTTTTTTCGGGAAAACTTTATGGCATGCGTGGTTCGGCCTTGAAATCACGTGTGGATGAGATGATCAATCTTTGCGGGCTGGAAGTTGAAAAACGAAAAAAAATCGGGCAGCTTTCCAAAGGATATCGTCAGCGTGTTGGCTTGGCCCAATCTTTCCTGCACGATCCGGCGGTACTTATTCTGGATGAACCAACCACAGGTCTGGACCCAAACCAGATCCAGGAAATCAGAGAATTGATCCGCACTGCAGGGCATAATAAAACCGTCCTTTTTTCAACCCATATTATGCAGGAAGTGGAAGCCTTATGCGACCGTGTCATTATCATAAATAAAGGCCGAGTTGTGAGTGACAGTTCTCTTGAAACACTAAGACAAACAGGAAAGTCACTTGAAGAGACTTTTAGAAATTTAACCGTCTGAATGTTTTTGTTATTAATTGTTAATGGCAAATCAGCAACAATCTGATAATGAGCCATCAGCTAAAAGCCAAGCGGTATCAGCAAACAGCCAAAGATTAGAATTGCCTTAAAACGAGTTTAAAGCGGATTTTTTGCTGTTGATAATTGTTGTTGATATAAATAAAGAAAGAAAAATTTGGCTCAACGACCTTAAATGTTTTGAATAATACTTCCTTAAAAAGTTTGGGAAAATAGAGATGGAAAAAAGGTTGGGAAGCCGTATTCGGGTAGTTGCAAGTATTTTGATTTTGGTCTTTTTTGGTTCAGTATCCGTTGCCTGGAAATTAATCCAGACCAGAGAAACTTATGCCGAAATCGAAAAACCTGTTTTGGAAAAGAAACAGGTTAAAGCTCCACGAAGACGCGCGGAGCCTGTTATTGTTTTACCCGAAAATCAATGGGTTGACAGTACACTGAAATCGCTTTCACTGGAAGAAAAAATCGGGCAGCTCTTTATGGTCGCGACTTTTTCAAACAGGGAAGAAGCAAATACACGTTATATTGACAGGCTGATTGACGATTTCCATTTAGGGGGCTTGATCTTTTTTCAGGGCGGTCCGGTTCGTCAGGCTCAACTTACAAATCATTATCAGGCACATTCAAAAGTTCCGCTTTTCATTGGAATTGATGGTGAATGGGGTTTGGGAATGCGTTTGGATAGTACGATTTCTTTTCCAAAACAAATGGTTTTAGGAGCCATTCAGGATGATGAACTGATTTATAAAATGGGCAGCGATATTGCCAGACAATGTCGCCGTCTCGGAATTCAAATCAACTTTGCTCCTGTTTCTGATATCAACAGCAATCCAAAAAATCCGGTGATCGGGATACGTTCTTTTGGTGAAGACCGGGAAAACGTGACGCGGAAAGCCGTTGCTTATATGAAAGGCTTGCAGCATAACGGCATTATTGCTACTGCAAAACATTTTCCTGGCCATGGCGATACGGACGCTGATTCTCATTTTACATTACCCGTTTTGACACATTCGGTTGAGCAACTGAATAATATTGATCTTTATCCTTATCGTCAGCTTATTGCTGATAGTTTGATGGGTGTTTTGAGCGGCCATTTGTTTATTCCTTCTCTGGATAATTCACCGCAGCTTGCGAGTTCGCTTTCTGAAAAAGTGATAACTGGTTTGTTGAAAAACCAGATGGGATTCCGCGGACTGGTTTTTACAGATGCGATGAACATGCGTGGTGTTTTGAAAACAGGCCGGGCGGCGGAGGTAAATCTAAAAGCACTGATGGCTGGTAACGACGTTTTGTTATATCCTGAAAATGTAGCGGAAACAATTACCAAAATAAAAGACGCACTTAATCAGGGAACGATCACTCAGAAATTTCTGGATGATAAGGTAAAACGGATTTTGCAGGCTAAATACTGGTCTGGTTTAGGTCAATATAAACCGATTGATATCAATAATCTGTATTCTGACCTCAATAGAGAAGATAGTAAGGAATTGTATCGTGAATTGTCAGAAGCTTCGGTTACTGTGGTTCGAAATGATAACAATATTTTACCGATCACATCCATCATGGCGCAAACAATGGCGTCTGTTTTGATAGGTGAAGGAAGTACTTCTGTTTTCCAGAAAATGCTGTCAACGTATAAGCCTATGAGGCCTTATACTTTTCTGTCAGATCCTTCTCAGGAAGAGATTTTACAGATGCTTAGTTATCTGCAGCCTTACGAAACTGTGGTGGTTGGTGTAACAGGGATTTCATCTAATGCAAAATATAATTACGGCATTTCGACCGGTACTGCGGAGTTTGTAAAACAATTAAAGCAAAGCGGCAAAAAAGTTATTTTGTGTTTGTTTGGCAGTCCATATAGTATCCAGTTTTTCCCTGAAACAGACGCATTGATCTGTGCAAATCAGGATGGCTCGGACCAACAGGAAATTGTTCCGCAGATTATTTTTGGCGCATTGGCTTCCAAAGGGAAACTGCCGGTTTCTGTACTTTCTTACAAAGCAGGTGATGGTATGGAGACAGAAAGTTTAAATCGCATCAGTTTCGGTACACCGGAAAGTGTGGGGATGAATGCAGCTATGTTACAAAAAATTGATGGCATTGCTAATACTGCCATAATGGATCATGTATTTCCCGGCTGCCAGGTTGTAGTCGCACGCAGAGGAAAAATTGTTTATGATAAATCTTTTGGCGGATTAAACTACCGCACGCCTGAACGGGTAACTTCTGAAACGATTTACGATGTTGCTTCGGTAACAAAAGTTGCGGCAACTTTACAATCCGTAATGCTGCTTTACGACCGCAAATTGATTGATCTGGATGAAAAAGCTTCTCATTATTTGCCAGAACTAATTGGCAGTAATAAACAAAATTTTACCATTCGTGATTTGTTGATGCACCGTTCCGGGTTGGTTTCTTTTTATCCGACATTATGGGACAGGACCAAAACCAGTGCAGGCGGTTTGCTGCCAGAATATTATAGCTCGAAACCTGATAGTATTTACAATCTTCAGGTTGCACCAAAACTTTTTGCGAAACCTACGTTACGTGATTCGGTTTGGAAATGGGTGGTGAAATCTCCGTTAAACAATACAAAAGACAAAGCTGGTAAATACGCGTATTTATACAGTGACCTGGGGTTTTTGACTTTGCAAAAAGTGATTGAAAAAGTGACTGGTCAGCCGTTGAATATTTTTGTAGCTGCCAACATTTATGAACCACTGGGATTGCCGTATACCGGATTTAATCCATTACAGCGCTTTCCTGAAAAACAGATTGCACCAACAGAACAGGATTATCGTTTTCGAAGCCAATTAATTCAGGGAACGGTTCATGATCAGATGGGAGCCGTGCAGGGAGGGGTTTCCGGGCATGCAGGTTTGTTTTCTACTGCAACAGATCTGGCTGTATTGATGCAAATGAATTTATGGAAAGGTAATTATGGGGGCAGACAGTTTTTTGCTCCGGGTACTGTTCCGCTTTTTTCAAGAATGTATGATGAGGCTCATCACAGAGGTTTGGGATGGGATAAAGCACCTTCTGACGGAAACAGTGCCTATGTTTCTGCTCAGGCATCCGTAAATTCTTTTGGCCATACCGGATTTACAGGCGCGATTGTCTGGATGGATCCGGATGAAGATCTGCTCTTTGTATTTTTATCAAACCGTATTCATCCCGATGCTGAAAACAACAGTATTACTTCGCAGCGCACCCGCAGAAAAATTCACGATGTAGTATATATGTCACTTCTGGAACGTAAAAGCATTCTTCGTTAATTCTAAGGAAATGTATTTGAAAAATATCTCTAACTTTACCTTTCATTAACAGGTAAGTGGAAAGATATTAAGATACATACATGAAAAAAACATTTATTAGAAAAGGAATTTTTGCATGCATTGCCGCTATCGTTGGGATAGCTTCTTCATTTGCTCAGACAGCTATAACCACAGGAGCCATTACACCCACATCAATGTGCGTTGGAAGTTCTGTGACAATTGCTTACACAACAACGGGAACTGTTGCTGCGGGGACTATTTTTTCAGCTGAATTATCTGATGAAACCGGAGTATTTCCTGCATCGCCAAATGTCATTGGAACTGGAACAGCGTCACCTTTGAGTGGTGTTATTCCAGCGGGTTCTGTTGCGGGAGCAGCTTATAAAATCAGGGTAACTACGAGCACACCAGCTGTTATTGGTGATCCTAGTGCTGCCTTTACTGTTAATGCAATTCCAGGAGCTCCGACAGTAACCAGTCCGGTTAATTATTCAGTTGGTGATCCTGCAACTGCTTTGCCATCGTCTGCTGGTTATTTATGGTACGATGCAGCATCTGGCGGAACCGGATCAGCAACAGCACCAACACCATCCACGGCTACTGCCGGAACGAAATCTTATTTTGTAAGTCAGAAAGTTGGGGATTGTGAGGGGCTTAGATCGGAAATAGTTGTTAATGTTGCTTGTACTGCACCTGCTGCGCCGGTTGTTGTTTCACCAGTAAATTATACAGTTGGTCAAACGCCTGCTGCTTTATCAGCTACTGCTTTGGCAGGGAATACTTTAAAATGGTGGGGAAATGATGCATCTGGCGGAACATCTTCATCAGCAACACCGACACCATCCACGGCTACTGCCGGAACTGTCATTTATTATGTAAGCCAGGTAACTGCTGCGGGTTGTGAAAGTCCCCGTGCTGCAATCAGTGTTGTGGTATCTGCTTGTACTGCACCTGCTGCGCCGGTTGTTGTTT